>JAUNIO010000063.1:19682-21375 GCA_030535355.1 bacterium
TCCCCAAGACCGACACCGCGTCCCATGCCCGGACCGGGTGGACCGGGAGGACCGCGCCCAGGAGGACCTAGACCTGGCGGCCCCGGCGGCCCCCGTCCCGGAGGACCCCGTCACTAAATTAGGCTAATTAGTTTTAGCTGTTCTGGCCATCCGTGTGGATGGCCAGATTTTTATGAAATAACAAAAAAAAGACTCGCCGTCTGCTGCATAGCAAATCAGCACAACGGCAAGCTTTATAAAAACGGCTTAATTCGACGAATTAAGCTTACTCTATCTCATTACTTAATCCACTCGGGATTATCGCGCAGAAACTCCTGAGCATCTGGGTCGCCGTTTTCAGCGGATGCGTTCATCCAAATTCGAGCCTCGTCAATGTCAGCTTCACGCCCTAGGCCAAAAGCACACAGCATGGCGTACAAATATTGACTGGCAGGATGGCCTTTGCGCGCAGCTATCTCCAAATAGACACAGGCTTGATCGAAATTTTCTTCCAGCTCTTCCCCCGATACGTACAAAGCTCCCAGCAAAGCGGCAGCCTCGACGCTGTTATTATCAGCGGCAGTTTTAAACCACTTAACCGCCTTTTCGGTATTTTTGGGGAGATGCTGATGGCCTTCCAAATACAGTACGCCTAAAGCTAACTGAGCTTCGGGCAGACCCGCTTCGGCGGCAGCAAAAATACCTTTAATCTCCCGTTCACTGAGCGAAGCCACAGCCTCTGCCGCTTCGCTATCTTCGTCAAACGCAATTTCTGCCTGGGCAGGCAGACCAGTCAGCAAAAGCAGACCGATAAAAAGACTAAGTAGCAAAAGTATTTTTTTTCTCATGGAAAATCCTTGAAAACTATGCAAAGTCAGTGAACAAAGAAGTTAGAAACTGGCAGTTCGCCGCTATTCGCCCAGCTTTGGATGGCTGCGCAGGAATTCCTCGGCGTCTCTGTCACCTCCTCGGACAGCGCAGTCTAACCAAAATTTGGCCGTCTCTTCATCAGCTTTGCGGCCCATACCTTTGGCATAGAGCATTCCCGTTAAGAACTGACTGTGGGCATGTCCTTTGGCAGCGGCTTTTTCCAAATACACACCGGCTTTGTAGTAATCTTTGTGTACTTCCTCGCCATCTAGATACAATTCGCCCAGCAGTGTCTGAGCCCGGCGCTCACCGTTATCAGCAGCTTTGGTCAGCATTTTCACCGCCTTGCCAACATCGCGCCCAACGTATTCGTTGCCGTAGAGATAGATCACTCCAAGAGCATACTGGGCCTTGGTATATCCCTGATCCGCTGATTCAAACAGATCATCAACGGTCTTTTTATCCACGCGTTCAGGATTCTCGGCAGCAGAGAGGCAAACATCTTCGGATATTCCAATGTTGGCATAACTTTTAGCTTCTACAGGAATTCCGGCCAGCATAACTGCGCTCAGCAGCAAAGCCACCGTAAGCGAAAACCATTTTTTCATTTTTAAATTCCTATCATTAAAAATCAAAAATCGAATTTGAAATTAAATTCAATTCAGCGGATTTCTACTTGCTTACAAGTAAGCCTTCAACATTGATCGACACTTTGAACGTGTCAGTCTGACAAATGACAGCTCAAGCACGAATAGTCTTGGCCTGCGGCAGAACCTAGGTAGATCAGCAATTCCCAAGGGCGAACCCAACAGCTTAATATGGCTGCTGGTGGACTGTCTGCGCA
>JAUNIO010000009.1:0-66303 GCA_030535355.1 bacterium
CAGGAGCGCTCTCGATCAGCGTCGCCGCCAGAGGATCGGCAGCAGGCGCAGAATCGGCAGCAGGAACGCCTTCGCTCAGCGTAGCCGCCAGAGGATCGGCAACAGGCGAGCTTTCCGCCAGGGTAGCCGCCAGAGGATCGGCAGCAGGCGCAGAATCGGCTGCAGAAGGGCGCACAGCCAGGGTAGCCGCCAGAGGATCAGAGCTAGGAACATTACCCGCTAATCCCGCTGCTGATGATGAAGGATTTACTGGACTCTTGCCTGGAGTATACCCTATTACGGTATCAGCTAAAGGATCGGTAACATATTCTCGGGACGGCTTTTCGCTGACCATAATTACAGGAGAAGATTTCTCCTTGGCCATTACTGGAGTTTCTTTAGGCTGCTCAATCACCGCAAAGCCCATGGTATCTGCGCCAGAAAATGACGTTTTGCCTTTCGAATCAGCAGATGTTAGTCCCTGAGCTTCAGCACAGCCTAAAGTATCCACTCCATTAAAGCCCGGAACACCAGAAGAGCTGGAAGAAGCAGATGTGCCTACTCCGATGGTATCAGCTCCGTCAAACACGGGCTTAGGTTCGCTGGGAGGAGCGGTCATAGACTTAATCGCTTTGGCACCGTCTTTATCCAGCAGCTCATAGCCAGCCAATTCGCGCATAGCCAAATGAGGCATGCTGACGGCTATAGTTCCTTCCAGATCGGAGTTTGTCCCTTCTGCAGAACGCTGGGCATTTTCGCGTTCTTTCGCCAGAGCTTTTTCACTGGCAGAGATGGGGAATAAATTGGCATTAACCGCATCGATACGGTTAATAATCCCCATCAGGCCGTGGTTTTTCCCTTCTACATCAGTGCGCAGCCGCGTCGGGCGCGGCATATTGACACCTGCAGCCCCGGGCGGGCGGCTAGCTGGTAAATTATCTATAGCGGTTTTCGCGCCGTCCACCACTGCGGTTGGCAGTCCCCGCAAAGGTACAGTTGCCCCTCTGGCAGAGGCATCGCTTTTAGAATAGCTCAGATGGCGCTCCTGCACCGTATCCGCCTGATACTGTTCTAAAGCCTGTGCTACAGCTCCATATACCAAGCTAAATACGGGCCGTGTATCTACAAAACGAACTTCCAGCTTGTTGGGGTGCACATTGACATCAAAACTGTCGGGAGGCAAAAACAGACGGATAGCCCCGACAGGAAAACGCCCCCGCGGCAGCAGAGGAGAAAAGCCCTCTTGCAGTGCCTGGGAAAGATTGCTGGATCTTATTACCCGGCCATTGAGAAGAATCAGCTGATTGTTGCGGTTATTGCGGGTATAGAACGGCAGCGCTATGTAACCGTCGATCACCATATCACCGCTGGCCCGCGCTATAGGAATCAGTGTATTATCGGGAATTTTCCAAAGCTTTACTAAGCGCTGCGGCATAGCCATGCCAATGGGGAAAGAAAAGACTTCTTTATCGTTGGAGATAAGCCGAAAATGTACCTCCGGGTGGGCCACTGCCATGCGTCCCAGCATATCGATAATGTTAGTAGCTTCGGCTACTGGACTGCGCAAAAATTTAAGCCTAGCCGGAGTATTGTAAAACAAGTCGCCTACTTCTATGCGCGTTCCCGGCGGGCAGGCGCAGGGTTTTATCAGCGGCACACCAGCTCCCTCGACGTAAAGTTCCGCTCCGCCTTCCTGATCGGGCAAACAGCTTTTAATGCGCATTCTGGAAACAGCGGCAATACTAGGCAAAGCCTCACCGCGAAAGCCCAAAGTCGTTAAAGAAGCTAAATCGTTCCAGTCGCTGATTTTCGAAGTAGCAAAACGCTGAATCGCCAGGGCCATATCGTCAGCAGACATACCGCAGCCATTATCGCTGACCCGCAGGGCCTTTATTCCACCGGCCTTGATCTCCACGACAATACGAGTCGCGCCTGCATCGAGACTATTTTCTACCAATTCTTTAATAATCGAAGCGGGGCGCTCAACCACCTCTCCTGCAGCTATGCGCTCAGCTACAGTTTTTTCTAGAAGTTTGACTTTGGCCACTACACATCACTCTCCCGGATTAGCTCATCTACGCGCACAAACTTATAACCTTGGCTGCTCAAGTATCGTATAATAAAACGCACAGCTACAACAGTTTGGCTTCTGTCACCGCCGCCGTCGTGGAGCAGCACAATATCGCCGGGCTGAAGATCGCTTATCACCCGTCTGGCAATAACCTTAGCCCCGGGTTTGAGCCAATCCCGCGGACAGTTCGACCAAAGCACTGTCGATAATCCCGCCTGACGGGCCTGAAGCAGCGTCCAAGGATAGCGCATGCCGTAAGGAGGCCTAAACCACTGCGGACGATATCCCAGCACTTTATCCAGCGCCTGAGCGCCAGCATTAATTTCACGGCGCGAAGCCGCCGGCAGACATCCCAAAAGATTGCGATGCGAATAGCTGTGCGTAGCGACGAGGTGGCCTTCATCGTGGGCACGGCGCACCAGGTCTGGATGCTGCAGAACATTTTTTCCCACACAAAAAAAAGTAGCCTTAACCCCTTCTTCAGCTAAAACGTCAAGTAAGGGAGCGGTATATTCCGAAGGACCATCGTCAAACGTCAAAGCTATCTGTCTGCTCTGGCGCGAGCCATGCGATAGAACAGGACCATACGTCTGGCTTTGCACGTTTACACAGGGTTCCAGGGCCACCCCCAGCGCCACGGCAGCGGCAAAAGCTCCCCAAGCCCGTTTGCTGCGCTTTTTTGGATCTAACGCCCAAGCGGTTAAGGCCAGAGTGCCTACGCCAACTATATAAGAAACTTCATAATTCTCGTTTACCCAATCGCATAAGCTATTAAACATGGCACCCTATCCCATATAACCCCATATAACGCATACATAATATATAAATATAAATAATATTTGACTTTCCCCAACTGCTTAGCAACTCCTGGCAAGCTAAGCAGGTTAGCCAGGCAACCTGCAGAATCTCATGCTTATTGCGGTTGGGCAGCAATTTACTGCCGGCTGGCCGCCAAAACATCTGCCACGTCATTGGCCCTAGCTCAATGATTTTGACTACAGGAGGAAGGCATGAACGCGACCGAAAAAATCGAACAGTACCTCAAGGACAACTCCGCCCGTTTTGAAGAAGAGCTCAAAGAGCTGCTCCGCATTCCCAGCGTCAGCACCGATGTAGCCCATCAGCCCGATATGCTCCGCTGCGCGGAAAAATTAGTGCAGTTTTTTCGCGAAATCGGCATGAAAGAGGCCAAAGTGGTGGAGACGGGAGGCCATCCTGCGGTTTTTGCCCAGTCCGAGCAAAAGACCGGCCGCCCCACTGTCTTAGTGTACGGTCATTACGACGTTCAGCCTGAAGATCCCTTAGACGAATGGGAGACCCCCCCCTTCGAGCCAGATATCCGCGACGGCAAAATTTTCGCCCGCGGCACTTCCGATGACAAGGGACAGTTTTTTGTCCATCTCAAAGCCGCCGAGGCCTATCACAAATTAGGCATCGACTTCCCTGTCAATTATAAGTTTATTATCGAGGGTGAAGAAGAGATCGGCAGCCCCAGCTTAGCTCCCTGGATCAGCAATAACGCCGAGCTGCTCAAATGCGATGTACTAGTCGTTTCAGATACCTGCTTATATGCCCCCGGCATCCCCGCCGTACTCTACGGCCTGCGCGGTCTGTCCTATATCGAAGTAGAATTTAAAGGCGGCGACACCGATATGCACTCCGGCATGTTTGGCGGCGCTGTGCCCAACCCCGCCAACGAACTGTGCAAAGTCATCGCCCAGCTGAAAGATGACAAAGGCCGCATTACCGTGCCCGGTTTCTACGATAAAGTTCGCCCGCTCACCCAGGGCGAGCGCGACGCCTGGGCCAAGCTGCCCTTCGATGAAGAGGAATTCCGCAAATCCGTGGGTGTGCCCCAGCTTTGCGGCGAAGAAGGCTACACCACGACCGAACGGCGCTGGGCCCGGCCTACTTTGGACGTTAACGGCTTCTGCAGCGGCTTCATCGGCGAAGGAGCCAAAACCGTCTTGCCTGCCAAAGCGATGGCCAAAATTTCCTGCCGTCTCGTACCTGATCAGGATCACGAAGAAATCTCCAAAATGCTGGAAGCCGAGATTCGCCGCCTAGCCCCTCCTACAGTGGAAGTGAAAGTATCCTTCCATCACGGCGGCCCTGCCTGGATGAACAATCCTGACCATCCCGTCAACGAAGCTGCCCGCAAAGCCTACCGCAAAGCCTGGCACGCGGAACCGGTTCTAATGCGCGAAGGCGGCTCTATTGCCATTGTCAGCGATTTCTGCAATACTCTGAATATCCCCGCCATTCTTATGGGCGTAGGCTTGGACAGTGACAACATTCACGCTCCCAACGAGCACCTCACCCTTTCCGATTTCCACGCGGGCATCGCGGCCTCGGCCTTCTTAATGGAAGAGCTCGCCGAATTGGGCAGCTGGGAGCGTTAAGCCTGCAGAAAAAACTAACGCCTTCTCTATAATAAATATTAGCCCTCAGACAGCATAAGTGAAATCTGAGGGCTAATATTTTGCGCTTTCTGCTGAAAGCAATTAGAATTCTTTAAAGCGCATCGTAAGATAAAAGATAAGCGTCAAACGTAGTTTTGGCACTTACAATTTAATAATGAATATACAGATAACGCAAATCACCGCTTCCTTTGGGCTTCAGACACCTAGCTTTTTTGCGTCAGCTTCTGCCCGCTGCGCTGCTTCGCTACGCTCAGAGGCTACGCTTAGCAGAACTGCCGCCATGCCAGGGCTACGGAAGAAGGGGCAAACGATAACTTGTTCGCAAAACACTAAATAAATGACATTGCTAAAAGATGGGAAGGGAAAAGTTGCCGCAGCGTTTTGCAAGTGCCCACGATTTTTCGTTTACATTAAAAATAAAAGGAGAGTTAGATAACATCCACTCTCCCTTTGGCTAAGCTTTTGCGCTGCAGAGCCAAAATAAACCAAACAATTAATATATGCTAACTACTTTTTCGCATTTACAGCTTCTTTAAGAGCTTTGCCAGGTTTAAATACGGGCACATCCCTAGCTTCAATAGGAATAGGCGTATTATCGCCAGGTTTACGGCCCATGCGAGCTTTGCGAGTTACCACATGGAAGTTGCCAAAAGGTATCAAACGAACCCCTTTACCCTCTGCCAAGTATCCCTGAATTGTATCGATAACAGCAGTCAAAATTTCAGCGCTACGCTTTTTGTTCTCACCCAGAGCTTCAGATAGGTCTTTAACGATCTCCGCTTTACCTACCATAGGTCTTTCGTTGTCGGCCATGCTAGACAATCCTCCAGCTTGTAATAGTCATAGATATTTCTATGAGATAAAAATTCTCCAGCACATTGTTCACGGTAATACTCTTTGCACAAAGCCCCGCCTACAATACACTGAACTCGAAGTCGTTGGGAAGTTCTATATTAGAATTACAGTTCCTGGCATTAAACCACCAGAACACCCCAATTTTAGGGATTTTTTTTGCTTACCAGAGAGACCGGGGATATGGACGGATCTGTGCTCACATTCACAGACCCGCCAGTTTCCTCCCAAACCAGAAACTTATATAAAATAATTTCTCCAGAAAAAGTTTAACTCCTATTAACATTAAAGAACATTTTTGCTCCTTTTTGCCTGCAATCTCGCCAAAATGCACTTATCTGCACCGCCATTTGCTACAGCCAGGCTTACGGGCCACATCGTCATATAAAATTACCGCAGCTACTGAAAAAAGCTTAAGGCTAAACGCTTTGCGCTATTGCGCGGCAGATTGCGGAAACGACTTAAAATTTCAGCGCTGGCTTTAGCGCCCAGACCCAATCCCTCTAAAAATTCCAAATCCGCCTTATATCGTTCAACAGCAGATTCTTCTTCAGCTTCTTTTTGTTCCGCTCCCGTCACTATCAGAACGCATTCACCCCGCACTTCTGTGCGCTGGACATGCGCTGTTAGCGCCTGCAGATCGGTCAGCCAGCACTGCTCAAACTTCTTGGTCAGTTCCCTACCTAAAAATACCTGTCTATCCCCCCAAACAGCCAGCATTTCCGTTACAGTTTCTAGCAAACGATGCGGTGCCTCGTAAAAGACCATAGTGCGCTCTTCGCGCGCCAGCTGTTCCAAATAACGGCGCCGCTCTCCACTTTGCCGGGGCAAAAAGCCTTCAAACGCAAAGCGGCGGCAGGGTAAACCAGCACAAGACAAGGCAGCTGCTAAAGCAGACGGTCCCGGGACAGGTACTACTCTAACACCGTTTTGATGACAGCGAGCCGCTAAATCTCTCCCTGGGTCTGACACTGCCGGCGTTCCGGCACCGGAGATATAAGCGGCCGATTTGCCATTTAAAAGTTCCTGTACTATGCGCTCTCCCGCACTATCTCGCCCCGATTCTCTATAAGAAACAAAATGGGACGTAATATTCTGGCTATTAAATAGACGTTTTGCGGCCTGGACCTCTTCACAGGCCACTAAATCTACCTTGGAGAGAATCGTCAGTGCCCGCGCTGAAAAATCGCCCAAATTACCGATGGGTACCGCCACCATATACAAAGTGCCTGCCGCTGCTTCTTCACCGGTATCCCACCAGCGTTTATGGACAGCGCTAATATCATTCATTGAGAAGCAAACCTCTCTGGAATGCCAAAAAATTGATCTTTAAAAACAATTCAGCAGCTACTTTATCCCAGGTATAAGCTTCGGCATTAATCTTCCCGTTATAGCGTATAGCCGAGGCCATCTCGCGCTGAACCTGCAGCGCCTCGACATAAACGGCAATCTCTCGAGGATCGGAAGTTTCTATAGAAATGCAATTGATCAGATTAGAAGCATAATCCTCGCCTGTCGAACCCACAAACACGACTCCGCCGCAGGCCATAACTTCTAAGCCGACAAGCCCAAATGGCTCATGGCCGGAATTGGCCAGCACACAGTCGGCCCCGGCATAAAGTACGCGGATAAAATCTTCGGGGACATGAAAGCAAAGTTCATAAATATCAGAATCGCAGCGCGACAAAGCTTCAAGAATGCCCCGATTGCTCATGTCGTCGGGCTTGGGTATTTCCTGCCACTTAAGTCCAAGCTGTCTGGCCCGCTGCTGTACAGCTTCGCGATGTTCTTCTTTGCCGCCGCGCACTATAAAACGCGGCCGATAGCCGCGCCGTTTGAGTTCGCCGACAGCTTCAACGGCCATAATCCAGCGTTTATCCACTGAATACCGGCCCACCTTGGTGAGCAGCAGACCAGGATAGTGGACGCGCAGAGCATCGATCTCCTGCTGAGGTACCGGCAGCAAAGTGCGCTTGGGGATGCCGTTGCGAATAACTATAGGATTTAATTCGTGCTGCCACATGAGATGTTTCATGTACCGGCTTACCGCTGTAATTACAGCAAATTCCTGCAGCTGTTTCCAGTTTATTTCGCTAAAACCGTAGCTGTTATTGGCATTCCAAAGAATAAGAGCTGTGCGCTGCAGTCCTTTTTCCCGCAATAATTTGCCTAAGTTTATAGTAGTCTGCACCGTTTGCCAGTCTTCAGTAAGGAAAACGGTAAAAATGCCTTTTTCTCTGCCGGGTTCTACTATTTCCTTAATTACATATTGAGGCCAAGCAGTTTCCAATTCGCGTATTTTCTCGCGCTCACCGTCATAGACGCCCTTGGGATAATTCACGCTCAGCCACTGGCACCAGCGGTGCAAAGTTAAACAGTTAGAAGTTTCGATAGAAGGCAGTGCAGGGTCACCAATAAAAAACAAATGGGTGGGATACCCCATATCAGCCAGACAGCGAGACAGTTCAGTCACTCGCACCCCTAGCCCTCCGGCCAGAGAATACAAATCTGGGCCTTCCATGGCCAGGATAACGAACTGCACTCGGTTCCCGAGGCAATTTATACTCATGCCCTTATTATTACACATAAACCTATGAATTTAATTAAGTTTTTGTTATGGCTATGTTAACAACTTCATAAAGATAAACTTAATTATCCGCCATATCGCGATAAACCTAAACGGCAATGTCATTAAGTTAAGATTCAATGTCGTTAACTTAAGGCTCAACGACATTGGAAATGTTAACTCATATACAATTATCGCCACGTTCATGCCTGCGTATAAGCTCGAGCATAACATAAGCTAACCCTCGATTCCCCAACAGTCTTGGGCACCCCCTCTGTCGCATTCGCGACTTCTCCCCCTCCCATCCTTTAGGGAGTCAGATAGTTTCGCAAGTTAGCTGATCGCTAACTAAATGATATTAACCTAAACGGCATTGATAAATAGCCCCGTGCTTTCTGGGAGCGAGGCAGTCTCAGCCATATATTCCTTGTCCACCCCTGACGGTGTTTCGCTGCTGGACAAAACAATAAAACCCAGTTGTTCGTAAAGATCGGTGACAGGGGTATTTTTGGCCGTCTTGACATAGGATGCACTGAGCTGGTCTATTTGTTGGCTTGCTAAATGTCTTTTCAAAAAAGCCATAAGCTCGTCTTCAACGCGCCGTCCCATGGCTCGGCAGCTCATAAAAAACTGCTCTATGCGGGCTTTATGACCATCATACCGCAAAATAATAACGGCGATTAATCCCAACGGGCCATATTTGTCGGTGAGATGCACAGTAACAATATCTGCCTTCCGGCTGGCCGCTAAAGCGCAAATTTCATCTTCACTGTAACGCCTTCCAGTGAGATTGAACTGGTTCGTTTTGTTGGCCAGCTGGGTAACTCTCTTGATCTCTTCACTTTTAATGCAGTGTATATCTATAGTCATCATGAGGCGCTTCAGATACGCTTCAGCAGTAACTGCGTTCTTTTGCTCAGCCTGGCTCAGGGCTAAGTTTCTGTACATCTCCGTTTTATGCAGATCTTCACTGGTAACTTCTAGAGTAAAAAAATAATCATTATAAGCTCGCGCGATGGTTTGCGGAAGCTTTGCCGAGTCTGCGGGGAATTCGATAACGGTGACTTCTGGGCAGGCTTCCCGCATATGCTCCCGCTCGGCTGGGTTGTCGTCCAAAAAGACGATCGCATTCAAACCGATGCTGAGTTCTTGGGCCATCTTTTTAATATTATCGGTTTTATCGTGCCAGTCGATATATTTCGCGACAAAATCATCTTCGTGCAAGATCATATCGGGATGCGCAAAAGCGGTTCTAGCGTCTTCGAGATTATTGCGGGAAAGGATAGCCAGCATAACCCCCTGTTCCCGCATTTTTTTGAGCAGCCGCTGGGTGTCCTTATACCTGGCACCTTCCAGATGATCCGCGAGGACTATGCCATCTAGCCCGTCTTCCCCAATAACGCCACCCCAAAGCGTGTTATCCAGATCGAGGGCTAAACACTTTTTATTTCTTTTATGGATAGCTGAAACGTATCTGCTTATTAGCTCAGAAAGTGCCTGCAGGCCTTTTCTAGAATATGGCATGGCCCCCCAATACCACATTTTCGAGGAATAAAAACTATTCCGGCCCATGTTAGCTATTAGTTCTTTTACGGGCAAAACATAAGCGCCGGGCTGTTTTTGTATGCTTTCGATCAGCATATTCTCCATGTAGGCTTGCTGCTGCGGTTCGGCACCAAAACAGCAGGCATTGCTGTCTATATCGATAGAAGAGATGAATAGCGGTATATGAGGCAACTTAGCGGCGAATTCCTGAAATACTGCCTCCCAGCTGCTGATCAGCTGGGTACTTTCAGATAAACTGTTCCAGCTATTCTGACAGGCACCGGCATGCAGTATTATGACAGCAGCGTCTGGCTTATATTGATATAAGGCTGAAGTATCGGAGAGAATCTCCTGCTGCCAGGTATTAAAACCCTGCGGAATGTATATATCGAACGCTGGCTTTAGCAATCCCGCTAACAAATCGATGGTAACATTGGCTAATATGGCTATACGCATGGCTAACCTTTCTAGCTGTTTATTCCAAGTTTTTTATTGTGCAGCTAAATAAATCTTGCAGGGTTTTAAGCCGGGGAATATCCTCGATGGGAATGGTAATTCCGTATTTTTCCTCTATGCTCATGACTAAAGTCATATGCATTAAAGAATCCCATTTTTCATATTCTCCATAAGCGGTATCGGCATTTAATTCTCTGGGATCGGCCTGAAAAATTGCAGCCACAAAGCTTAAAAAATCTGGCCAGCCTTTTTGCTGTTTGGGACTGGGCTGCGGACCGCTGATTTGAATAGGTGTGGCTGGGACCCCCAAGACAGTGGTACTGGCAGCTACGTTCTTTAATACTGCTGAGCCAGCGCCCACCTTTGCCTTAGCGCCGATGGTAATTTTTGGCATTACAGAACAGTTTACACCTAGATAAACGCTGTCGTTAATCACAGCGTTGCCGCATATGCAGACGCCGGGCATTATAGATACATAATTGCCTATGGCAGTATCGTGGCCAATAATTGTACCTATGTTAATTAAGCAGTGATCGCCTATCGATGTGCTGACGCTTATACTCGTGTTGGCGCATATGATGCTCCCGGCCCCGATTCTGGCTGATTCAGCGATATTGGCAGAGGGATGGATCAGCGTTTCCCAATTGGTGAATTCCCCTAAGCTTGCCACAATTTTTTGGCGCCCTGCACAGCTTTCCATGGCAATGACCGCATAAATGCTGCGCTGCCGAGCAAGCTCTTTGAGAAAGGGGATCTTACCTAAACATGGGTAGCCGCAGAATTCTTTTCCCTGTTTTTCTTCGGTATCGTCTAGAAAACCGAGCACATTATACGTGGGCTGGATTTTGTTGATACTCTCGGCCAGCCAGACGGTTTCTCTGCCAAAATTGCCCGCCCCGATGATAACTAATTCCTTCATAACATTCCTTTGCTGTACTATAATATTATTTATAAAGGTCTAAAATGATCTGACAAATCCTCTGTGCCTGGTCAGCTGTCAGACTGTCATAACAGGGCAGCGCTAGAACCCGGTCTGCTACGTGTTTAGCCATAGGAGTATCTCCGCTGCTACTCAGCTGTTTGACGATCGCAAAATTGCTGCACAGCGGTGAAAAATACTTTCTGGCATAAATATGATGGTTTTGCAGAGATGCTAGGACCATCTCCCGGTTGATTCCAGTGCCTGATTCTTCGATGACGATGGGGAAATAGGTATAGTTGCGTTTAATTGAGGGATCATTATAAGACAGTTTTATACCCGGCTTATTGCCAAGTTCGCGTGCATAGATGCTGCATATCATTTTGCGCCGTTCGGTAAATTCAGCATAATGGCGAAGATTGCAGAGCCCCATAGCAGCGTGCAATTCAGATAATTTAGCATTGCCGCCGAGATACGGGAAAGAGTCAGTTCCCAGAACTTGGCCAAATTGCCGAAAAGCTTGGAGCCGCTCCGTCAGACTGCTATCTTTATAAACGACACAGCCGCCTTCTACGGTGTGAAAAGATTTGGTAGCGTGAAAGCTAAACATGACGGCATCTCCGAATTCAGCGATGCTGCGGCTTCTGTACGTTTCGCCGAAAGCATGGGCTGCGTCGTAAATGACTTTAAGCTTATATTTATCTGCTAAAGCGCCTATCTCGTCTGTGGCGCAAATATTACCATAAACGTGCACAGGCAAGATAGCAGTGGTTTTATCTGTTATCAGCGCCTCAATTTTACTGGCATCGATAGTAAAATCATAATCGTTAATGTCGCAAAAAACGGGGTTACAGCCGCATCGCAGTATAGCCTGTACCGTAGAAGCGAATGTAAAAGGTGTGGTTATAATTTCCCCGTGTAAATCAAATATGCTGAGAGCTGCTTCCAGAGCTAAATGTCCGTTGGCAAATAGTTCGGCCTGGGGAACACCTAAAAACTGCTGAAGTTCTTTTTGCAGCTGACGGTATTTTACGCCTTGGTTGGAAAGAATGGCTGTATCCCAAAGCTCTCTTAACTCTTGTATATATTCGCCTAAAGGGGGAAGATAGGGTTTTGTCACCAAAATATCGGAATTCTGATCGGAATTCTGATTTGTATTCATGTTGATCCTTGCTATTTTTTGACCAGAGTGCGCAGATAGACGCCGTAAGGCAGAGAACCGAATTTTTCTGCGTTTTCCAAGAGCTGTTCCGGAGTGATCCAGCCGTTGAGAAAAGCGATCTCTTCAGGAGAGCTAATGATCATACCCTGGCGCATCTCAATCATTTCCACAAAATTAGAGGCCAAAAGAAGATTTTCGATAGTTCCTGTGTCAAACCAAGCGAAGCCGCGGCCGAGGATTTGCACGTTCAGATGCTGCGCTTCTAAATATAATTTGTTTAGATCGGTAATCTCCAATTCACCACGCGCTGAAGGCTGAAGCGTCTGTACAGCCCGGCAGACATCACTGGGATAAAAATATAAGCCGGTGACTGCGTAATTGCTTTGAGGCTGACGGGGTTTTTCTTCTATGGAAATGGCTTGGCCTTTATCGTCAAAAGTTACCACGCCAAAACGCTGAGGGTCTTGAACATAATAGCCGAAAACTGTCGCTCTCTGGAGATTTTCGGTGTTTTTGACAGTTCTGCGCAATATATCTCCGAAACCATTCCCATAAAAAATATTGTCGCCTAATATTAAAGCTGCCGCCTGACCGTCTATAAAATCCTGTCCCAGCAGAAAAGCCTGCGCAATCCCATCGGGATGCGGCTGCTCACAGTAGGAGACCTTAAGGCCAAATTGTGAGCCATCGCCTATGAGCTGCTCGAATTGGGGAATATCCCGGGGAGTAGAGATGATCAGTATATCGTTAATTCCCGCCAGCATTAAAGTGGACAGAGGATAATAGATCATCGGCTTATTGTAAATTGGCAGCAGCTGTTTAGAAATAACTTTGGTGATGGGATACAGTCGGGTACCCGATCCGCCTGCGAGAATAATGCCTTTCATAGTTCCGCTCTCCGTTTATTGTTTTGCTGATACGCTCGTCCACCAAGCTCTGTTCTCTTTATACCATTGTATAGTCTTGCTTATGCCTTCCGCAAAGCCTATCTTAGGCTGCCATCCCAATTCTCTGCTGATCTTGTCTGGATTTATGGCATAGCGCCGATCATGTCCTTGGCGGTCAGCAACGTAAGTGATCATAGTCTTCGGCATGTGCATCTCCTGGCAGACTAATTCAGCTAGCTCTATGTTGCGCATTTCTTGGCGGCTGCCTATATTGTAAATTTCTCCTTCACTGCCTCTATGGATAATATCATCAATGGCTCTGCAGTGGTCTTCAACAAATATCCAATCGCGTATATTTAATCCTTTGCCGTACACAGGTACGGCTTTCTGAGAAAGCAAATTGGTGATCATTAAAGGTATAAACTTTTCGGGGAACTGATAATAGCCGTAATTGTTGGAACAGCGTGAAATACTTACCGGCAGACCATATGTTTTTCTGTATGCCAAGACCAGCAAATCGGCAGAAGCTTTGGAAGCGCTGTAGGGACTGGATGGCTTAAGGGGCGAAGCCTCTGTAAATGCAGGAGCAGGGCGATCATAGGGCAGATCGCCGTAAACTTCATCTGTGGAAACCTGATGAAATCGTTTAATGCCGTATTTTAGACAGGCGTCCATGAGCACTGCGGTTCCAGTTATATTGGTATGCAAAAATATGGACGGATCGTGTATGCTCCTATCCACATGGCTTTCGGCCGCAAAATTGACTATTATATCGGGATGAAATGCCTCAAAAGCACTGGCAATGCCCTGGCGGTCACAAATATCCTGTTTAATAAAATGAAAATTTGCGTTTTGGCTAAGGGGAGAGAGAGTCTCTTTACATCCCGCGTAAGTGAGTTTGTCGAGGCAGATAATTACATAATCTGGATAGTTCCGAAGCATATAAAAAATAAAATTGCTGCCTATAAATCCTGCTCCTCCGGTTACTACAATTTTCATAGCATTCTCCAACAATCTATATTTATATGCAATGACATTAAAAGTGATTATGACGAAAATCTCTCGGCCAGTGTCTAGCGAAGCCTTCCTGTGCACTGCAGAGCTTATGCTTTTCTAAGTTTACGCCGGAGAGCCTCGCGGGACGCTGTATCGCCGCGCATATTTAGTATTTTATAATTATAAACTTAAAATACATCTTTTTGAAGGTTATTCCTCACCTAAATGTTACCGCTCCCAGCAAAGCGGCTATAATAATTAAAGCAATCGGAGAAAGCGGGGTGTGCTTATATTTATAATATGCTACTTCAATAATGATTAGAACAGCCATTAAACTTAGCTTGGCTCCACACCAGCTGTCCGTGTCTTTGCAGATCAGCGCTTTGTTCAGCATGACAAGACCGGTTGCCATGATTATTCCGGCAATGCACGGCATCAGCCCACTGAGGCAGACGCGCACCCAGCGGTTACTGATTAGGCTGCGCAGCAGAGCCATAATTATAATGGTAACCAAAAATGACGGGATAACCACTGATACGGTAGCGATTACGGCTCCCCAGCATCCGCCTTGCGACTGTCCCACGTAGGTGGCCATATTGATCATAATGGGGCCAGGCGTACTTTCGCTGATGGCGATAATTTGGGAGATCGCTTCTTCGTCCAGCCAACCGTAAGCTAGGACTATATCGCGGATAAAGGGAATGGCAGCATAAGCGCCGCCAAAGGCCAGACAGCCGACTTGCAAAAATCCCCAAAACAGCTGCCAATATATCATAGTTTTTCTTCTCCGGCTTGTGGCTGTTCCGCAGGTTTTTTGGTTATTGCCTGCTGCTGTAACGCTTCAGCTCTGGCTGTTCCGGAAAGCACATAATATGCTAAGCTGAGGACAACTGCCCCCAGCATGGTCCAGCTGGATGATATCGCAGCTAGTTTTAGCTCACCTAAGCCCAGCGCGGCAAAAGCCGAAAACATGATTAGATAGCCCAAAGGACTGGCTTTTATTTTAGCAGCCATTTTAATGCCGGCTTGCAATACCAGCAATCCCACAGCTATGCTGACTCCTGTAAAAGCGGCCGCTATGAGCTTATATTGCAGAAAATCCTGGAAGCATAGCGCGATGGCGTAGATGATCAGGAATGAAGGCAGACAAATGCCGAAGCTGGTCACAGTGGCACCCAGCCAGCCGCGCTGTTTAAAGCCTACATACGTAGCGCAGTTGATGGCAATCGGCCCTGGAGTTGATTCGGCTATGATGATGGTTTGGGCCATTTCTTCAGCTGTAAGCCATTGCTTCTGCTTAACGCACAGATTGTCGATAATGGGAATCATAGCGTAGCCGCCGCCGAAGGTGAACAAGCCTATTTTGGCAAAAGCCCAGCCTAATTCTAAGTAACCGGTTGGTGATTGATTCATACAGAAAGTTATTATACCAATAAAATACAAACTTCAAAGTTATATACAATTATCGCCACATTCATGCCTGCGTATAAGCTAGAGCATAACACAAGCTAAACCTCGATTCCCCAACAGTCTTGCCCCCCCTCTGTTGCAGTCGCGACTTCTCCCCCTCCCATCCTTTACAATATCATTTAGTTAAGCAAAGTATAGCATCTGTACATACAGATAGATCAAGCGAATCATCGCTTCGTTTAGGCCTCAGCCGCCTGGCTTTTTTGCGTCAGCTTCTGCCCGCTACGCTGCTTCGCTACGCTCAGATGCTACGCTTAGCAGAACTGCCGCAACGCCAGGACGACGGAAGACCGTGCAAATGATAACTTGTTCGCGAAACACTAACTAAATGACATTGCCATCCTTTAGGGGGAGTCAGATAGTTCGCAAGTTAGCTAATCGCTAACTAAACAGCATAACTCATTTACCAATACGGCTGACAGCTGATTCCTTACCGCATCACAGCCCACAGCGCTGTTTGATAAAACGCACTAAATAGCGGTATTCGCTGGAATTAAAAAGATGCGAAATGGCGATATACACGCCAGTGCCTAGGGAAACCTGCAGCAATATTTTAGCCAGATCGCTTAGGCCTAAATAGTTTAACGGGTAAATACATGCTCCCATCAGTAGCGCCATAAACACTATGGGCAGTCCGTCGCTGAGCTGCTCAAGATATGGATACCTGATAAGCTTGCGATTGGGAAAAGAATTATATATCTGCGCCAGAAATGAAGTTAACAAAACCCCTCCGGCTACCATATGCAGTCCCCAAGGAATAGTCAAGGCCAAAGCGGCCATCCCAGTCAAGGTCTTAATAATTTCCAGTTTTAAAAACAGATCGCTCCGGCCCAGCGATTTCATAGCGTTAAGGTTAGCAGTATGGATCGGATCAAACATGTTCATTATACAAAAGATCCTAATATAGGGCACACAAGGCAGCCAGTCAGCCGATAATACCACCCTTACCAAAGGCTCGCAGGAGACAAATATACCTATCATAAGCGGAGCCATAACGTAAAATCCCGTGCGTATTTCCCCTTTAGTCATAGCCCGCACGCGTTCTATATCATTTTGCACAGAGGCAATAGCCGGAAACAGCACATGGTCGATTGAAGTATTAACCGTCAGCGAGGCTCCCATGGTCAGCTGAAGCGATCGGTTGTAAATGGCCAAATCAGCTTGAGGCAACTTTTTGCCTATGGCCAGAGAGACGAATTGAGTATAGCCTTTATAAAGTATTTCCGAAACCAAAAGTTTCCAGCCATAAGAAAAGAGCTGTCTCAGCCTCTGCCAAGAGAACAGCAGTTCGGGCTTCCATCCTGTAAGCAGCCAAGCCATAGCAGTGCTGACAATACTGGCCAGCAATTGCTGGACAACAATAGACCACACATACAGTCCCTGCCTAAACAAAACAAAAGCTGCGGCCAGCGACAGCGCAGTCCCCGCCAAAGTCGCCCAAAAATATTTTTTAAACTGCATGGTCCGAGCCACATGGGCGTAAACTATGTTGCGCACACCAGAAACAACGATAGTCACTGTCAGCAGCCGGAGAACATTGGCCAAAATTGGATCGTTATAAAAAACAGCTGCCTGAGGCGCTATACAGAAAACAGCCGCATATAGCAGTACACAAATGCAAACATTGAAATAAAATGCCGTGGAAAAATCCACTTTGTCGGCATCTTTTTTTTGAATTAGCGCATTGGCCAGCCCTCCGTCAGATATAGTCAGCAAAAGATTTGTAACTACAGTTATGAGAGCGATAGTACGAAAAT
This sequence comes from bacterium, assembly GCA_030535355.1. Taxonomy (GTDB): domain Bacteria; phylum Vulcanimicrobiota; class Xenobia; order Xenobiales; family Xenobiaceae; genus JAFSXO01. The sequence goes on from JAUNIO010000009.1 coordinate 17,084, forward strand.
ATTCTGGAGTTAAATTGCGGGCCAAAAGCAATTCTAAGAGAAATGTCGTTCCCAGACTGCAGGCGCGATCCGCGAACCGCCAAACGGAATTGGCTATCAGGGTATTAGCATTATCAATCCTGGGGCGGTCCATAGCGGTTATTTAACTTTAGCGCTGTGAACTGATACAGCCTGGAGATAGTAAAAACACTGCGGCAAATATTTTTTGACAAAGCCTATAGCCGTGCCGACGGCCAAACACAAAGGCACACAGCGCATCTTCGCGGGAACGGCAGCGATAGCGAGAAGCTTGGACGCAATTTTGCCTCTCTGCAAAACAAATCTGTTCAGCCTATCATTCAGCAAATCTTTTAGGATACTATACTTATCTGAACTGTCAGAGCTGCAAACTGCCACCAGGCATTGCACTAACATGGCTGCACAATAACCAAAAGCCTTGCTCAGTATTTCCCCGCTTTCGATCTGCCAATAGTGGTATAATAAATAAATGCTCTCAATCTGTTCTCGGCGCCGCGTACACAGCGCTGCCCAGGTTTCATTATTCAAATACGAATTATCCCGGGACTGAAAATAATAATATCCTGCCTGCTTGCAGACGGCCAAGCGCTCAAGATCCTTAAATACTTTAATATTAAAGTGCATATCACCGCTGCCCAAGTCTGGCACATACACATTATGCTGGCGCACGTAATCTGTTCTGTATAGCTTATTCCATTGCGGCGCTACTACAGCGCTATTTAAATAAACGTGAAAAATATTTCTTATGCTTTCCCGATTAGGATAAAAAGCTGGGGGGACAGTAACTTCATAAACGCGCTGTACGCCATTTTCTATATATTCAAACGAATAGCCGCCTAGCACCAGCTGAGCGTTATGTTTTTCTCCAGCCGTGTAAAGCTGCTCTAAATAATGAGGGTCCAGCCAGTCATCGCAGTCCATAATGTACAGATATTTGCCTTTAGCAATAGATATGCCTAAATTTCTCGCAGCGGCCGCGCCTCTGTTTTGCTGATGGATAACGCGAAAACGGGGATCCTTTTGGGCATATTCATCGGCGATCAGCCCACAGCTATCCGGTGAGCCATCATCTACCACAATACATTCAAAATCAGTAAATGTTTGCCCAGCCACGCTGTTCAAGCATTTTCGCAAGTACGCTTCACTGGCATATACCGCAATAATCACCGTTATGCCTACAGCAAAAGATTCGTTCATTCTATTACCCCTATGCGCAGAGACCTTTCCTCATAGTCTTGCCCCCTCTGTCTCATTCGCTGCTTCTCCTCTTCCTATCCTATTACTTCTCTTCCAAAAGGAAAACATCTGCAAACCCCCAGCCTATCAAAGAATTATGGTGATAAATCTTCTTAGCCTTGTAATGCTGTAGCAGCCAGTGCCATTCCAAATTAGCGGCTGTCAGGTTGTAGAACTGAGATACGATTAAATATAAGCGGCGGCCTTTGAATACTTTATCAGCGAATTGCTGATTTAACATCCAGGATTCTAAGCCTACCACAGCCAGCTTGCCAGGCACCCTATGCTGACGGCACTGCAATCCCCTGCCCCGTTCAAAAACAAAATCAATGCCTTGGGGATTATAGGCTTTAGCGAAAGAATAACCAGAATAAGCGGGATACAAAAGAATTATATCTTCAGAGCGCGATGCGTCTTCTATCGCCGCTATAGCCCCATCCCAATCGCAGTTCCACGTTTCGCTCCAAAAAGGAACCAGGCAGCACACAGCAGCAGCACTAACCGTCATAGCCAGCACTAAACAGTATCTCGCCTTATCTTGCAGATAGCTGAACAAAAGCACGAGATAAGGTGCCGTCATGGGCACCATATAAAGCGTTAGCCCCCAAGATATTAGATTGCCCAATCCGGCCAAACACAGCAGCCCAGGAGGAAAGAGCAGAGCGATCGCCATCAGCTGGGCTGCCTCCCTACGCGTTGCCGCCAAGCATTTATATCCCTTGGCCACACAGTACCAAAGTACTGCATTTACAATAATAGATACAAATGATGCCCAAGGTGCGATCATCTCGCTCCATAACTGACCGCGGCCCAAATTCACAAAATCGCTTACATTCCAGCCCAATAAATAAAGAGGTGCGGCGAAATAGGCGATTCCCACATAATTTATGAAGTGATTTATATTGTCAGCGCTAAAAATCTCAGAACTTTTGACCAAAGCCGGATGCGGAGCCAAGCGCGTCCACACCAGCCACATACAGCTAGGGACGCAGCAAAACGCACTATAAAAAGCGATGCGCCATTTGTGAGCGGCGTTCGTAAACAGCAGAAGCCACAGACCACCCGCAAAGACCTCCATGGTTCCTAAATAATGTAAGCACCCGCACCCCAGACATATTAAGGCGAATACAAACCATCGCAAACGCAATCTTTCAGCGCCTAAAAATGCAAACGGAACCCGGTCATTTTTAATATCCAGCAGCGCGGCCCACATAGCCGTCATGCAAAAAGTTAGAGGGCTATAAGGGCGAAATTCGGCGTCATTCATAAAAATATGGTAGCTTAACGCTGTAAAAGCAGTAAGCCACAGAGCCCAGCGCTCCGCAAAAAAACTGCGAAATATGTGATAATTAAGGAAAAGGGAAGCCAGGCCAAAACATATAGCGGGCAGCCGCAGCACAAAAATACTATCGGTAAACAAGAATAACGGATAAGCTAGCAGCTGCAGACATGGCGTATGCGTATCAAAACGCATCACATCCAAAATAGCTCCTGGCCCTGCCGCACACAGAAATTGGTTATAGGCTTCGTCAACGTAAGCTGGCTGCACATAAGAAGCAATAAAGCGTATAGCAGCCCCTACAATCAGAATTCCCAGCAGCCAGCGTTTGTTTGTCGTCGACATAGCTCAACCTTATCCAGAGATGTATCAATTATTAACTAACCAAATGCCGTTAACTTTAGACACGAGGTCCTTGTAAATATTAACTCACATACAAGTATCTTTACTTTAAGCCAACAAACAAAAAGTTAGCAGCTAACATGCTCTAGCGCTTGGTTTTCCACCAGCCTTAGGTATCCCCTCTGTCTCAGCCGCGGCTTCTCCCCCCTCTCATACTTTAGGGGGGGGAGTCAGTAAGCCTGCCCCCTTCTAGGCTGCCTCAACCATTTTCTGCTAATTCCCGCACTGCCCTAATAGCCGAATCTACGTCTTCATCCAAAGTAAACCAAGAAAAACTAAACCTAACCGCCCCTATTTCCTGAGTTCCCAACGCCCTATGCATCAGCGGTGCGCAGTGCGCTCCTGCCCGCACCGCTATGCCAAATTCTTCAGCTAAAATATCAGCTGCAGAAGCTGAATCATAATTTGCCACATTTAAGGTTACAATAGGGCCATGCTCACCAGCAAAATCCCCGTAAATTATAATTCCAGGCACATCCTTGACGCCAGCATAAAACCTCCAGGTCAATTCTCGTTCACGTGCGGCAATATTATCCAGTCCGACAGATTCGATATAGTCTAAAGCCGCCGAAAGACCCGCAATACCCGGACCATTTAGCGTGCCCGCTTCCAATACAGTAGGCATTTGCTCTGGCTGAGTGCGGCTGTAGCTCTGCACCCCTGTGCCCCCCACTTTAAAAGGCCGCCATTCCAAACCTTCACGGGCACACAGTCCCCCGATACCTTGAGGCCCCATCAGCCCCTTATGTCCGGTAAAGCACAGCACGTCTATGCCCAGCTCATCCATGTTTACCCGGCGTGTCCCCGCAGTCTGGGCACAGTCGGCTATGAGCAAGGCTCCATTTGTATGCGCCAATTCGCCAATCCTGCGCAAGTCTATGACGTTGCCAGTCAAATTGGAAGCGTGCGTGCAAACTACCGCACTGGCTTTAGAGCAGAGCAGTTCTTCCAGCACGGTGTAATCAAGGCGTCCCTGCCTATCCGCGGGAACAATTTCCAGCCTTATCCCCTGTTCATCCTGAAGACGGTAAAGCGGCCGAAGCACAGAATTATGTTCCCAAGCCGTAGTAACTACGCGATCTCCAGGCCTAATTAATCCATTGATAGCTATATTTAAAGCTTCGGTCACATTAGAGGTGAAAGCTACCAGATCGGGGCGCCGACAGCCAAAAAATCTAGCTATTTTTACTCTAGCTGCATAAATGCCGCTGGCGGCCTGCAAACTGGTGGCATGTACACCGCGCGAACTGTTGCCCCATTCCTGCAGCGCTTTAACCATAGCTTTAGCGACCTGCTCAGGCTTGCGCACCGCCGTCGCAGCATTATCCAAATAAATCAAACTTCTGGCCTCACTCTCTCTGGCAGTCGGCAGCGCACAGGGCCGCCCCAATGGCACCCGCGTACTGCCCGCGTTTCTCGGAAAGCACGGAAATTTGCAGTTCTCTTTCCAAAGCGGTGCGGATATAATTGAAATTGCACAGTCCCCCGCTCAGGCATACCTGAGCGTTATTGGCGTTTAAGCGTTTAGCCTGGGAAGCCACTTTTTTGACGATGGAATCTATAACCGCATAGGCTATATTTTCCCGGGGTTCTCCCCTGCCTATCAGGCCTATAACCTCGGACTCGGCAAAAACAGTGCACATTGAACTAATAGTTACGCCTCCGCCGTGCGACGCCAATTCACATAATTCAGCCTGACGGACTCCCAAACTATTGGACATGACGTCTAAAAAACGCCCAGTACCCGCTGAGCACTTGTCATTCATAATAAAATCGCTGACTTTGCCTCTGCGCACCGCAATAACTTTAGTGTCCTGCCCCCCGACGTCGATCACTGTAAGATCGGGGCAGCCGTACAGCCAGACTGCCCCGCGGGCATGACAGGTGATCTCTGTCACCGTTTTGACCGCAAACGGAACCGATACCCGGCCATATCCCGTAGCCACGCAAAGAGAATCCTGCAGATTTATCCCTTCAAGGCGCAGGCGCTCTTTAACATTATCAGCAGCATCCGCACTGCTCCAGCCGGTCGGCTGAGCGGAGACCTTCAGCAGCAGGCCTTTGCCATCTAAGACAGCGGTTTTAGTGCAGGCCGAGCCTATGTCGATACCTATATAATAGCTTTTCATGCTGATTTATCAAAAATCACACCTATTTCAGAATCAATGTCATTTAATTAAGGCTCAATGACATTGGAAATGTTGACTCATGTACAATTATCGCCACTTTCATGCCTGCGTATAAGCTAGAGCATAACACAAGCTCAGCCTCGATTCCCCAACAGTTTTGTTAGCGCCCCCCCTGTCGCATTCGCGACTTCTCCCCCTCCCATCCTTCCCATTTTGTCAAGCTAGAAATATCGGTATTTCAAGCTTTTGACGATAGCTTATACCTCAAGAAAAGAGCTAAAGTGTATGGACAAGATGTCTTTAGAACTCAACAGCTGAAAGTTGACAATAGTTAATAGAGCGTTCGTCCATTATGCTTGAGGGGGAGTCAGATAGTTCGCAAGTTAGCTGATCGCAACTAAATGACATTAATTTAAAAATAGCGCTGCTCAGCAGAAGCGGTCACGGTGCCGACGAATCTGACAGGGCAGCGCAGTTATACTATGATAAGCAGCGCCATGCTCAGCGATGCAGGCCCGCACGCTATCGATATCCTGCGGCAAAACTAACAGGGACATACCACAGGATAATTCACCCTGCAAGATATGCGGTGTGGGAGAGATCCGAGCCGGAATATTCTCATTTTGCAGCAGCTCCTGCAGCGCCAGACCCTGAGTAAAGTTGTCGAAAAGCACATAATAATTCAATTCCGGCTCAGCCACGCTAGCACTTACCTATCAACTCAGAACTATCAGCTCGAAATTATTAATTTAACGCTAACAATTCAGACCTATCAGCTTATAATTCTAAGCTGATAGGTCTAATCTTAAAGCATTTCCACAAAAGCACCGATGCGGGTGCGCAGCTGCTCGGCATCGGCGTCGGTATAATCTGTTTCCAAGCCAAGCACAGGAATCCCCGCGTCCTTTAATGCTTTTTCAACTTTATAGCCTTCTATATCATAGAGACAGCAGAATTTTAGATTTACATCGATTACGCCATCTGCTTTGTACTCTTTAACTAAACGGATGATATCGTCAATTCTGCCCGTATTGGGAGTAAAGCAGGCGCAGTTGGTCTTCATATAGCGCTCGGCCAAAGCCCGGAACTGTCCTTCTAGAGTGGTCTGGCTTTCATCGGTCAGGTTTTCGAAATAACGCGTGCCCGTACACATTTCTTCACATACTACCGCCGCGCCGCTTGTTTCAATAAGATGATGCAGTTTCCAGTTGGGAATTGCCAAAGGCGTACCGGAAATGAGCAGACGCTTCGTGCCTTTAGGAAATACAGAAACGCCATTTTTAATGCGTTCTTCCAGCTCATCGGCCAGCTTGTCGCACATTTGGGCACAGCGCACCGGATCGTCAAAGAAAGCGATCTGAGTAACCAGCAAAGCATCCTTTCCGCTGATAGGCAAATTCAGAGCCTGTCGGGCTGCGTAAACGCGGGCCAAAGCCTTGCGCTTTTCATTGACCGTGCGAATTGCAGCCTGCAAACTGTCCACAGTAATTTTATTGCCAGTGGTTTCTTCCACGACTTTAGCAAAGTTCGCTATCTCTAAAGTCCATTTTTCCAAATCTTGGGGACGCTTCATCTGCGGGAGATCCATAATATGCATGGGCACATCCTGGCCCAATATTTCCCAGGCCTTTTTCTTGCCATCGCAAGTAGTTTCACCAACATACATATCAGCAATGCGGAAAAAAGGACAGGTGCGATCCAAGCGCGCCCCTACAGACGCTTTAATCAAAGGGCAAGTGGCTTTAGGCAAAACTTTCTCGCCGCCGGGCACCCAAAACTGGGAACCGCCGCACAGGCCAGTCACTATACCGTTAGCGGCCAGCACGATTTCGTCGGGAACGTACACACAAAAAGTCCCAAATACCTTGCGTCCCTGTTTCTGCGCTTCAATGAGTTCTGCCGGCCTTATACCGTGAATTTCCGCTACCACCATATCCCAGAAATTCATGCCCTTAGGTCTATTGTCCTGAGAGAGAAAAACATCTCCAAACGCCGTGGGCAATACCTGGCAAAGGCTATCGTGACTTTCCAAGTCCATACCCAAACTTTTCCACATCTCCACATAATTTGACATACTCTATATACTCCTAATTTTGCTCAATCATTGAGTTAAAGCTCAGCACCATTAAGAAAAGGCTCCAATAACGTTTAGTTAATGCTCAATGTCGTTAACTTAAGGCTCAGCGGCATGGGACATGTTGACTCATATACAATTATTGTCACATTCATGCCCGCGTACAAGCAAGCCCATCACATACGCTAGACTTCGATTCCCCAACAGTCTTGGGCACCCCCTCTGTCGCAAGCGACTTCTCCCCTCCCATCCTTTAGGGGGAGTCAGATAGTTTCGCAAGTTAGCTGATCGCTAACCAAACGGCATTAATTATTTATCTATATCCATACTTCATACAGAAGGGTCCCTGTCAAAGCAGCTTCGGTTATCGCGTTCCCGATGCGTTCACGCTCCTCGATCGGCGCTCGCCAGCACATGCCACAGCCTGCGCTTATAGAGGTAGGCACGGGGATCAAACGGCCTGGGACTTCATGCTGCCGGCAGTAACTCTCCATGGCCATAGCTGCCGTGGTGCTGGGAAAAGTTACAACCAGCCACAGACGTTTAGCCCTCATGGCCGGATCACATGAGAAGCCTGCAGCATTTTTTCAGCGATAACATACATATTGCTTATCTGCCCCACCGCCAATTTATCTTTTAGCCCGTAAAAATCGAGGCAAGTACCACACGTCAAAACTTCCGTACCCTGTTCTTCCAGCTGGCGCAGGTCTTCCAAGGCCGGCGAACCTTCGCAAGTTAAATGGGCTCCGCCGTTATAAAAAAGCATAGCGCTGGGCAGATTTTCCTGCTGAGATAGAGCATAAATAAAGCTCTTCATCAGCAGATGCCCCAATTCATAGTTTCCAGTGCCCATGACTTCAGAGCCTATGGCCACAACTGCGCCTGCAGATGCAGCAGACACCGTACAGGCGAGTTCACTGTGCTGCAAGGGAGCTTCCGGCTGAGCGCCATCTTTAGCAGTAATATGTACAGAATAACTGCCGTTGCTGCCGGCTGCAATCTCTGCAGCATAACCGCGGTTTTTGGCCATGCGCTGCACATTCTGAGCCGCATTTTCGTCACCCGTCAAAACAACAAAAGCGCGGCAGTCTTTATGTTCTTCCAACGCTTTGCGGGTTTTTATGACGGGAATGGGGCACTGCTCCCCGCGCACATCGATCACGAATTCGTTCATTTATATCACCTGATTGCTGATTTTTAGACAGCTATAAGCTTTACTGCGTTTTACTGTGCGTTATATTAGCACAAATATAACGCACAGTAAAGGAAAACTTCCGCCCCAGCTTCTGATATTACCAGAGCGCCTGGCGTCTGCGACGTCAGTTTAAACGTCCCCGCCATCAGCCGTCCCCGCAATCGGCGGCATTTGTCTAATTACTTACTACCAGTTATATACCAGTTATATACCAGCTGTTTACCAGCTGTCAGTTTACTGTCAGTTATCAGCTATCACATCAGTCGATCACAAATTCGCTTTTGTGACGCTCGCACCATTCTCGAAAAGTCGCGATCTTTATTCCAAAAGAATTGGCATAATCTATATCAGCGGTATAGCCATCGGAATTATCCCACTCGTGGGTGTCAATGCAGTCGGCGAGAAGACTTCCGTTAGTGCTCATTTCCTCATTTCCGCCGAACATGTTCTGCAGCATGCCCTCTAATTCTTTATCGGCCAGCATTTCATCCCGGGTTTTGGAAAGCGCCTCTATCTTTTTGCCAGTCACCTGCGAGATAGTCGCCGCAATCTCTCCCATTGTCAGAGAATCGCCAGCCAAAGGAATTTCTTTATGATCGTATTTGTCAAACTCCCGGCAGGCATCAGCTATAATAGCTCCCAGATCGTCACAGTTCATCATGGTTAGCTTAGTTTCAGGAAGCCTGGCAGACACGAGCTTGCCATCTTTCATCTGCGGGTACATACCTATAGCTTTAGGAGGAATAAAGCAGTCCATCATATATGCCGGCTTCAGGATCGCCCAATGGCGGATATGGCTAGCTTTGACAAAGTCGATAACCGTAGATTTGGCAATCCAGTACATGCGATAGCTGCTCCAAAATTCATATCCCCAGCGCTTAAAATGCTCCTGCTCGCCAGCGCGGTCCACTGAAGTATGCACGATATACTCTATTTCGGCTTTTTCAGCGGCCTGGATAACATTTTTGCCCACAGTAATCTCGGGAATGGGGTCTTTAGCAGTCGGCACTACGGAAATAAATACTAATATATTGACGCCGCGCATAGCAGCCTGCACACAATTTTCATCGAAGAGACTGCCTTTGAGCATTTCCACGCCCATATTTTCTAATTCTGAGATTCTGGGATCATAAGGCAGAGTAAAACCCCGTACGCTGAAACCGGCCTTTAACAAATACTTTACTGTGGGGAGACCTTGCGCTCCTGTAGCCCCAATTACCAGAACTTTTTTCTTCATCGGATTACTCTTTTCCCGGTTTCCGCACTGCGAGTTAAGTTGTACTTAGCTAAGCTATTCCACTGTTCAGCTAACCAGCAACATCCTGGCGGCAATATAGCGGCAATACATTAATTGTGCAGTATATTACTCAACATAATAATATAATTCATGTTGAGTATTTTAAATTAATAAAAACTTTTTGCTTTAAAACAAAAAACACGATAATTCCGAAAAATTACCGTGCTGATATGGTGGAGAAGAAGGGATTCGAACCCTCGACCTTCGCATTGCGAACGCGACGCTCTTCCAGCTGAGCCACTCCCCCGCGAATTCGTGAGCTATTATCATTCATAATGCTTAAAATGTCAAGAGCCAAACTCTGTGTTCATTCTCTGCTCCAACTGGAATCAAAGGAACATCTTCAGCAAAATAGAAGTTATTAATTTCTGAATCGCAGATATTATTCACCAGGAAAGGTTTTCGGTAGATATGCTTCAGCGTAATTGGTTAAAAGCCACAATCTCTCTGGCACTATGCGTGCTGATGGTAGGACTAGCCCAGCCCAGCCGTGCCGCAGAAGAATCCATGCAGGCTTTAATGCTGCGCAAATTGTTTGCCACTCCGCTCGATGGCTGGAAAAAAGTATTAGAAGACAACAGAAATATCCTCGATACCAGTTTCTTCCAGCGCGTAGAAGCGCGCATCCGCTGGAGCATAGATAACGGCCAAGTCGATGATGCTTTGCGTTTCGCCTTGGCAGGAGACACGGCAGGATCGATCGTTAAGCGCAAAACTGATTACCGCGTGCAAATGTCCCAGCTCTTTCGCCATAGGGGAAACCTTACCTTAGCCGCCGATATTATCAACAACGTTCTCGTGACCGATCCAGACAACAGCGAAGCCAAATTTTACCAGGCCTCTTTAATGCACGACAACGGGCATCTGATCGAAGCCTACCCTATTTACGAAGAACTTTACAAAAAGAATATTCATAAAGCCGAATGCGCTTACCGCATGGGGCTAATTGATGTGCAGAAGCAAGAGATATTGGAAGCGCGCAAACACCTGCAAGAAGCAGTTAAACTCGATCCTAAACACGATTTAGCCCGTATCGAACTGGCTAAAGTTGAAAAGTTCATCGATAGCGCCACCTTTGCTCCCCCCACTTCAGCAGCCAAAAACGATAAAAACGCAGCTCTGCCTCTCACCCTGCCCGGAGAAAGCAATATCAACACAGAAAACCTCATGGCCGACGCTAGTTTTGCCATGTCCAGCAATGAGATGGATAAAGCCGCTGAAATTTACGGGCAAATTATTGCCAAAGACCCTAAATACGTAAAAGCCTACGTCAATTTAGGCGCTATTTATTTCCAGCAAGGTGAATTCGATCAGGCGTTGCGCAACTTTACTGTAGCCAATAAACTCTCGCCTAACGATTATTCCATCACCCGCTATTTAGGATACTGCTATGAAGGGCTGTATGACGCTAGCGGCAATCAGAGCGATCTCGCTAAAGCCAGCGACTACTACAAGCAGTCTAGCACTCTCAATCCCGGCAGCGAACTAATCAAATTCGATCTGCACCGCATCACCGCTAAAATGAGCGCTAAAAAATAAAGTTCCCCCAGCAGGATGTTTGCCAGGCATCCTGCTTACCAGGCTGACAGAATAATTATCCATAATCACTGTGCAAATTTGTTAAGACTCAATGTCGTTAACTTAAGGCTCAACGACATTGAGTCTTAACTCATATACAATTATCGCCACATTTGTGCCCGGGCACAAGCTAGCCTATGACATAAGCAAGACCTCGATTCCCCAACAGTCTTGCCCCCCCCTTCTGTCGCAGTCGCGACTTCTCCCCTCCCATCCTTTAGGGGGAGTCAGATAGTTTCGCAAGTTAGCTAATCGCTAACTAAATGATATTACAGCTGAACCAAATTATATTTCTGCTCTCCTAAACCTATGCTTTCTGCATATTCCAGCTGGTGACGTCCGGAAAACTTCACACCCGCTTCCGCCACCGCGTCATAGCAGGCGCAGTCAACTGCCACCGGATCCAGTGACGCAAACAGTCCGATATCGGGAACCAAAGATTTCATGCGGCGGGTCTCGCAGTCGCAGCCCCTAGTGATATTTAAAGCGAAGTTAAGATAAAGATTGTGTTTGCCAAGCGCCGACGCATAGGCATACTCTGCCAAGCCCTCGCGAAAATTCTTACCCTTAAACAAATGATTCAGTATACTGGACAAAGAGAAAAAGCTAAACGACCTGATAGCCTTGTGCGGGCAGGCAGCGATACAGGCACCGCATCCTTTGCATTTTTCGCGATCAATAAAACAACGTTCACCGATATGCAAAGCCCCGAAATTGCAGCGTTTCTCGCATACATGACAGCGGTGGCAGCGGCTATTTTTTATTTGCGGCTTAACTCCTTTGTGCATCGCTAATTTGCCAGCCCGGGCCGCACATCCCATCGACAGCTGTTTAATCGCCCCGCCAAACCCGGCCAACATGTGGCCCTTAAAATGCGAGAGCACTAAAATTTGCGAAGCTTCAGCTATTTTGCGCCCAATATAACATACTTTAAAATGTTTCTTGCCAATAGCAATTTCTGTAAAATCTTCCCCTTCGTTACCGTCAGCCATAAATATGGGCAGCTGTGAGAAACCATGCTCCAAAGCTAACCTGAGATGGCGTTCACCCTCGTACCTCTCTCCGGCATACAGCACGCTGGTCTCCGTGTAAAAAGGCTTACAGCCCCGCTCTTGCAAAAGGCTAATAATGCCATCGTAATAGCTAGCCGGGATATATGTGCAGTTGCCCTTCTCGCCAAAATGCACTTTAAGCGGTAAGTCCCGCGATAGCTCGATTTGAGTATCATCCAGCAGCTTTTCTAAAAGCTGGCGGCTTAGATTTTGAATGTCATGATGTGCCCCAGGCTGGGCAACAGGGCAGAAATAGACCTGAGACATACGCTCACTCCCCTAGCCAATGTCATTTAGTCAATGTTATTTAGTTAAGCCTCGACGACATCGGTCACCAAGCGTCTTGGCCACGCTCAGCAATACGCTGATGGCAACTGTCAAATATACTTGTTGCTGCGTTTTGCGACATGTTAATGTTGGCGTTGCAGCTAATTTAATGAAGTTGATTGTAAGCGCCAAAACTGCGTTTGACGCTTACCGTTAATGCCCGCACTTCACAGCTAGCCGTTAATAATGAGAAAGGCCATTTCTGTCTCCGCCGCTAAGGGATGAGATATGCAGAGATGGCCTTCATCATCTAAAAAAATAGAACTACAGCATGCTAAAGCATAGAACTTACGCTTACTAAAGCTAAGGAATATCATCACGCCTTACGGCGCTAACTATTCATCGTCATCTTCGAAGCCCAGCGGGTCAATGAGGCCCGAGCGCCGCAGCACGCCGCGGTCTATGCAATAGTCAAAAGCAGTTTTTGTATCTATCCAGCCAGTTTTGCACAGCTGAATGAGATGCGTGTCCATGGACTGCATACCTTCTTCAGCGCCCATATGAATAAACGAGCTAATCATGCTGGTCTTCGATTCGCGAATGAGGCCAGCAATACCGAAATTAACCAACATGATCTCTTGCGCAGCGACTCGGCCTTTTCTGTCACGGGTAGGCAATAGCTGCTGGGCTAAGACCGCTTTGAGCGAAGCCGAAAGCATGGAACGAATTTGCTCCTGTTCCCCAGCAGGGAAAACGTCCACAATGCGGTCCACAGTTTTGGCCGCTGAATTGGTGTGCAGAGTAGCCAGCACCAAGTGTCCGGTTTCAGCGGCGCGGATAGCCTCGGCAATTGTCTCTAAATCGCGCATCTCACCTAGAAGGATAATATCGGGGGATTCGCGCAGAGCAGCCCGCAAAGAGCGTGCAAATGACAAAGCGTGCGGACCGATCTCGCGCTGCTGAATCATGGACTTATCCGACTGATGCACAAACTCGATGGGGTCCTCAATGGTAATAATGTGCTTGCGCTGAGTTTTATTGATATGATTGACGATAGCTGCCAAGGTAGTAGATTTGCCAGAACCAGTAGGGCCTGTGACCACTACTAAGCCTTTGGGGATATTGGCGATTTTAGTCATCACCGGAGGCATATTGAGATCGTCCAGCGTGGGCACACGGTTGGGAATAGCCCGAAAGACACCGCCCATACCGCGGTTGTGCAGCAGGAAATTAACTCGGAACCGCCCCATTGACGGCACTTCATAGGAAAAGTCCACATTGCCGGTGTCTAAAAATTCCTGCGCTAAAGTATCATTGAGGATGGGCAATAATATTTCTTCAACTTGGTCGCGTTCGATAGGAGGCTCGTCTAGAAACTTCATATCGCCATTGAGACGGATGGCCGGAGGGGCTCCAGCTTCAAGGTGCAGGTCTGAACCGCCGTAATCGATCACTACCTGCAGATAACTCTCGAGGATCGGACTAAGGCTCATTGTTCGAGATAACTCCTTATCTGGGAAATAAAGGTATTCTTATCGTGAGCGCGATCTAAAGCGACGTTAGGATCGATCTGATGGCTTTCTACTAATTCAAAGAGCGACTGATCCATTAACCGCATGCCATCGCGGGCTCCGACCTGAATAGACGAATTGATCTGATGGAATTTGCCTTCACGAATATGAGTGCTGATAGCTCCATTGTTGAACATCATTTCCACTGCAACCACACGGCTGGTTCCATCCATGCGCTGAATTAACTGCTGTGAAACCACACCGCACAGAGAATCAGCAAGCATGACGCGTATTTGAGCCTGGCGAGCCGCTGGGAAAACATTGATGACGCGGTTCACCGTCTGCGCAGCCGACATTGTATGCAGCGTAGCGAATACCAAGTGGCCCGTTTCCGAAGCGGTAATTGCTAACTCGATCGTTTCCAAATCGCGCATCTCGCCGACGAGAATAACGTCAGGGTCTTCGCGCAAAGCAGAGCGCAGCGCCGAGTGGAAAGTATCCACATGCGTTCCCACCGCCCGCTGAACGATCATACATTTGTTGATCGGATAGACAAATTCGATCGGATCTTCCAAGGTAATCACGTGCAAAGGCTTAGTATTGTTGATATGGTTGATCAGAGCTGCCAAAGTCGTAGTTTTGCCGCATCCGGTAGGCCCTGTAACCAAGACCAAGCCCTGATGATAATCGACAAACTTCATAATTTCAGCGGGCAGCCCCAACTCGCCAGCCGTAGGGATCTGAATGGGAATGGAACGCAGCACAAAGCTAGTACCTAAACGCTGGTGAAAAGCACAGCCGCGGAAACGGCGCACACCGAAGCCCGGCAGACGAGTCTCATAAGCGAAATCTATGTCCAGCTCGTTTTCTAAACGTTCAAAATCTGCCTCTGTCAAAAAATTCTTTAAGAGCACATGCACATCTTCATTATTGCTGGCAGGCAAATCTAAAAAAAATAAATCGCCATTTATGCGCAGCGCCGGAGCATGTCCCGAAGTAATAAAAAGGTCAGAACCGCTTTTTGTAAGCAGTTCTAACAGAATACCGTCTAAATTGAGAGCCACCTAACCCTCCTAATTTAATCTAAAAATAACATTTAGATTAAAGGATAACATTAAACGCTTGCAGCGAGCGCCGTTGTGAAGCGTTAAGAGACATAATAATACCCTCCACGCCCTAATTAAAATATATACTTCGTCTTTTACTAAAAAAGGCCTTCCTAAGACTTTGCAGAATAATGTTTAAATACTGTAAATAGCATTACCTACAAAGAAAACAACGCTTAGCGCTGACTTGGAAAGGAATGGGCTCAATGCCAGCACCTGAATTAACTTTAAATCAGCTTCAACTAGATACGCCTGTTTACGCGCAAGATGGCGAACTCGCCGGACACCTGCGCTTTGTGTACGCCGAAAATGTACCTCCGTACGCTGTGCACAGCTTTATTTTAGACAGAGGCAATCTGGGTGGAAGCGTCGAGGTTTCCGTCAGCAGCGTGGTCAGTTATGCAGACGGAAAAGGCGGGCAGCGCATTACTCTTAATTTAAGCAATGATGACATAGCGCTCCTGCCCGAATACATATCGCCATTATCCCGCAGCAACCGCGATTCTCAGAGTAGCCATAAGCGCGGCAGCCGTCAGGCCCGTCCCAACAAAAGTTTTTCATACGGACGCCGCAATGTACAGGATAGATAGACCAAGGAGCTGACTTTGTCTTACAATCAAGCTTTTCTGGATTTAATAGAAAATACTCGCCTAAAAATCGAAGAAAGGCTCCTCCATCTGCCTGAATCTTCCCGGCTATTAGGCATGTATCCCCAGGCCGGACAAGTCACCGCTCAGCAGTGTCTGCACGCAGCTCCTACTGTTTGCGCTCTATTAAAAGTATGGGCCTTTTCCCCGCGCACTACCGGTGCCGTAGCCGCAAAATTCGCTGAGTATGGCCGGGAGCCATCCCTCTCACAGGATGTGGTCGGACGAGCCCTTATGTGCTTCGGTTTAGCCAAAATATATCGGCTAACTGCAAAAAAATATGCGACTCCAGAATTTGCCCAGCTCTTTTTGCGCGTCATGTGCTTATCGGCTTTAGATGATCGCGCTTTAGAGCAAGTCGATTGGGTCGCGCAAGCTGTCTATACCAGCCGTCACAGCAAAAGCAGCCATGACTGGCTAGCTCCCGCCTTGCTCTTTACGGTATGGACGACGAGGCTTGAGTCTCCTCAAAAAGCCCGTCAGATTGCCGGCTTGCTCGATGCTCTGGATGATTATGCGGTAAAAGCCTGGGAATACGCTTTAGCTAACCAATTATATTTAGAATATCCCTGCTGATAATAACATTTAATAATTTAATAATATCGCTATCTTAGAACTTAGCGACATTGGCAATGTTTACTAATATACAATTATTATCATGTTTACGTCAGCCAACGGTTTAACAAATAACAGTTATACCGTTCGCAAATTTTAGCTAAACGCTATCTTAACGAGATTTCATCAGCTACAGTATATTCCAAATAATCATCCGGCCTTGGAATGCGCATTCTAAGGCTTAGTTATCTTTACAAATTTAATTCTAACCATCTTTAATCCTAACCATCATTATAATAATTATAGGAGCCTACTAAATGTTACGCGCAGTTATCAATAATAAGCAAAACGCGGTAGTAGAGGAAGTTCCCCTGCCCCAGCCCCAGGATAACGAAATAGTCATCAAGATCGCCAGCGCTTTAACCTGCGGCAGCGATAAAATATCTTGGTGCAGCGGTACGCGCCTGGCTATAGGACGAGAATTCTCTGGTACCGTTCACGCAGTGGGCGCGAACGTTCACAAGTTTCAAGTAGGTCAGGCTGTCATGACAACATGCTGCAGCAGCTGCCACAAATGCGATTATTGCCTGCGCGGCAAGGAAAGCTACTGTGCCAATTTTGATGATCACAGCGCCATACACGGAATCGCCCAATTTGTACTTTTGCCCGCCGATGTAGTCGCGTATAATACCTTCCTTAAGCCCGATTCCCTGAGCTTTACGCAAGCTGCTTTCCTAGAACCTTTATCGTTGGTAATGCACAGCTTAAATCAGCTCACCATTCACAATGAGGACACTGTAGTAATATTAGGCAGCGGGGCCCTAGGGCTGCTGCAGCTGCTGGCCATCAAAGCCACCGCTTCCCCTCAGCGCATTATCCTGGTCGACACAGAGAACCATTCCCTATATTTAGCCCGCCAATTGGGAGCTGATCATACTGTCAATTCCCACGAAGAGAACCTCCAGGAAGCCATAAAGCGCTACACCCAGAACTACGGTGCCCAAATAATTATCGACAATGCCAATGTCCCCGAATCTTGGGACTGTATGCTCAGCCTGGCTTCTAAAGCGGCCACCCTGCTGACCTGCGGCGGCTGCCCCAGTGAACACCTGCTGCAGCTAGATGCTACCAGAGTGCATTACGACCAGATGACCATACTCGGTGCCTGTAATTACAGCAGTCAAGATGTTGCCCAAGCGCAGCGCTTACTCGCAAGCGGCGCTCTCGATCCTCAGCCTCTAGTAACAGCCAGCCTGCCTTTAACAGATATAAACAAGGCCTTCCAGGAGCTTTCTTTAGGTGAAGCCATTAAATTTGCCATAATACCAAATTAACATTAAGGTTATGTTAATTTGGTAAGATAAATTGAGATATTTTATGATCCATGCTGTGACGGCATGATTTTGCATTTTCCTGAGATTGACACAAGTAGGATTATTAGGAGGTCCTATGGATATTCCCCAAACTATGCTGGTTTCCAAAGCTTATGACTACGATAAGTTCGTGTTAGAAGAGATGGAAACCCCTATCCCGGGTCCGCGTGAAGCCTTGGTAAAAGTACACACCTTAGGAGTGTGCACCGGAGATGTCACCCCGTGGTATGTACACAAAAAATGTCCCACCGTTCTAGGGCACGAACCCGCCGGCGAAATAGCGGCTTTAGGCTCAGAAGTAAATCATCTGAAAATAGGCGATCGCGTGTATTTTCATCACCACGCTCCCTGTGGGACCTGCCATTATTGCCGCCACGGCAATTACTCCATGTGTTCCACCTGGCGTCAGGCCAAGCTAGTGCCCGGAGGAGCCGCGCAGTACTGTTTAGTTCCCGAAAACAATCTTTACAAAGACACTTGGGTACTGCCAAGCAATATGAGCTATGACGACGGTACGCTAATCGAGCCTGTCGCCTGTGTAGTCCGAGCCTTCCGCAGAGCGCGTATGACCCCCGGCGACACTGTGGCTGTTATGGGCTTAGGAGTTATGGGGCAAATGATGGTAATCTTGGCCAAATATTATGGTGCCAAATGCGTCGTCGCCTCTGATAAAGTACCATACCGCTTAGAAAAGGCCAAATCATTTGGTGTAGATCGCGCTGTAGATTTTACCAAGGAATCTTTCCCGGAAGCAGTTTTTGCAGCTACCGAAGGCCGGGGCGCTGATATAGTCATGGTCTGCCCCACCAATGCCGCTGCCATGCTCGAAGGTATTGAATGCGCTGGGCGCGCTTCTAGAGTGCTGATGTTCATGGGTCCCAAACCTGGCACGCCGATGACAGTCGATATGAACAAAATCTATTTTGACGAAATAGATTTAATTTCCAGCTATTCTAGCGGACCACGCGAAAGCCGCGAAGCCATGTGGCTGATCAGCGAAGGTTATTGTACGGCTAAACAGCTGGTAACGCACCGCTTCCCGCTCAGCCAGATGCAGGAGGCCGTCGAACTGACCCGCAAAGCCGGAGAATCTCTAAAAGTGCTGATTGATATTCCCCACTAACTTTATTCCGTTTATATTCCGTTCCAAAAATACTGCCGCTTAACCTATTGTCGTTTAGTAAGCGATCAGCTAACTAGCGAACTATCTGACTCCCCCTAAAAAATGACATTGCCATTTAACCGAGTTAGTGTTGAGCGAACAAGCTATCGTTTGCACCAGCTTCCGCATTGGAGATGCTTCGCACAGTTCAGAAGCTTCTTCCGCGGAGCTGGTGCTCACTTTAGGAGTTATTCCAACGAACGCTCAATTAAACCACAAGAGGGCGAATACTGGGGATATCCCGCTTCTAAACCACAGGCCTCGTGATTGGCGACATTAGCTCCGCAATAGATGGTATATGAATCGTAATTTGGCGAAAATTCCATGCGATAATGCTGATTGCAGGTCGGGCAAGTAGGCATAGATTTCATGTACTTCATAATGTTGGTATGCCACTGGCGAAATCCCGCAGCTCCACCCGGCATATAACTGCCTTCTTTGGCCGCCATAGTCTCAATTGCGGTAGCCATAGTTTTCATATTGCTCTCACAGGCACGCAGCTGAGATTGAGCGCGCGCATGCATATAATTAGGTATAAGAATACTCAATAAAGCGGCAATAATGGCAATAACCAGCAGGATTTCTATCAAGGTAAAACCGCGTACAGGACGCATCAGCATAGTATTCGTTTCCCTTCTAAATAAAAGCATAGCAAATCATTAGCATGCCTTTTTTTGCAAACGTTATAAATATAATATAGCAGCTACAAATCCTGCAGTTTAAGACATATATTTAAGCACAGCGCAAACGTCCATCCTACGTATCACCATAATACTAGCTTGACACGCATGTCATTTAGTTAGCGATCAGCTAACCTGCAAACTATCTGACTCCCCCTAAAGGATGTAATATCATTTAGTTAGCGATCAGCTAACTTGCAAAACTATCTGACTCCCCCTAAAGGATGGGAGGGGGAGAAGTCGCGAATGCGACAGAGGGGGTGCCCAAGACTGTTGGGGAATCGAGGTTTAGCTTATGTTATAGGCTAGCTTGTACCCGGGCATAAACGTGGCGATAGTTGTATATGAGTCAACATTCCCAATGTCATTGAGCCTTAACTAAATGACATTGCTAAAGGATGGGAGGGGGAGATGTCGCGGCTGCGACAGAGGGGATGCCCAAGACTGTTGGGGAATCGAGGTTTAGCGTGTGTTATATGCTTGCTTGTGCGCGGGTATGAACGTGACGGTAATTGTATATGAGTCAACATTTCCAATGTCATTGAACCTTAAGTTAACGACATTGGAATGTTGACACTAATAATTCTTAGTGTCAAATTAGCTCATTTCTAAGAAAAGGTGAACTTATCTGTTACACGAACGAATTACAAGAACGAAGTACACGAACGAAAGTACACGAACGAAGTAAGTTAAGATTTACCTGCGTCAATTTGGTGAGGAGGATGCCCGGCCTTGCGCATAACCTTAGGAACTGATCAGGGCACTGTTATTCTAGAAAGCAGAACCAATGCCGGTTTGTTAGCCTGGACATTCGTTTCCCGCGCACAGCAGGGACGGCAAATTCGCTGTCTCATTCAAGGGGCAAATAATTCCATTTTGGCCACCGGAAATCATGGCGTAGTGTATAAAACTAAAGATTATCATAATTGGATGGCTTCAACGGAAGGCCTGGAAGGCCAAAGCATTACTTCAATCGGCGTTCACCCTTTAGCTTCTCATATCATGTACGCTGGCACTACACCTCCCAATCTATATTTCAGCGATACAGCAGGCTTGCGCTGGCGGCATTTAGACAGTTTTAATCAGCTTCCCGAAGCAGAGCAGTGGCGGTATCCTTTGCCGCCTTACCGCGCTAAAATTACCGGATTGCTATTTCATCCCCATTACTCCGATATAGTATTGGCCTCGATCGCCTGCGGTGGGCTTTTAGGCAGCCTAGACTGCGGTATCAGCTGGATGGAGCGCCCTCTCGGATTAGAACGCGAAATCAATGCCATAAACCTTCATCCTGCGCTCCCCAACCGCATTTTTGCCGCCACAGCTACTGGTATTTATCGTTCTGACGACATAGGTTCCAGCTGGACTCTGCTAGACAGAGGAATTCCATATTCTTATGCCCGCTGTTCTGTTATCTCCCCTGAAGAACCCAATTTCATCATGGCCTGCGTAAGCCAATCGCGGGACAGTTCCATCCAGCAGACTATGATATGCTCTGCCGACGGAGGAGATACCTGGGAAATATGCTCCAATGGCCTGCCCGATTTTACGACGCAAATCATCACGTGCTTAGATGCTGCAGGCAAAGATTGCTTTGCCATCGGAACATCTAAAGGCAACGTCTATCTCACCGCCAACAGAGGTAAATTCTGGCAGCATGTACATCGCGACATAGCTCCCGTTAATGCGATTTTGCTGCAAAACACCTCTGAAGGCACTTTATAGCCCTTCGGCGCGGTTTTCTACCGCGTCTGACCTAACAGCCGCGCAGAACATTACGGCTCACGGCTGCTACCGCATAAATTATCGTAAAGGAAATAAAGCAAACAATATGTCTATCTTGCGTCCCTTCCGCGCTTTGCGCCCCACTCCAGAACGCGTTGCCGAGGTAGCTGCAGTTCCCTACGACGTAGTTGACCGCAAAGAAGCCTTCGAGCTGGCTCACGGTAAGCCCCTGAGTTTTTTGCACGTATCCCGCGCTGAAATTGACTTGCCGTCAGACGTCGATCCCTACGACCAGCAAGTATATGCGCAAGCTGCCAAAAATTTAGCCCATCTCATCAGCCAGGGCGTGCTCATCGCTGATAGCGAACCTGCAGTATATGTCTATCAGCTGCAAATGGGGGAACACATTCAGACAGGCATAGCCGCTACATTTTCAGTTGATGAATACGACAGCGGTCAAATAAAAAAGCACGAAAAGACCCGCAAAGCCAAAGAAGATGATCGCACCAACCATATTATTACGACCAAAGCTCAGACAGGGCCCGTCTTCTTAACCTACCGGGCTGTACCAGAGATCGACAGCCTTGTGACCAAGATCACTCAAACCGAGCCGCTGTATAATTTTACCGCCGAAGATGGCATCCGCCATACGGCCTGGAAAGTTACCGACTGCGAAGCGCTAGTAAAAGCCTTTGCCGAAAAAGTGCCGGTGCAATATATAGCTGACGGACACCACCGCGCTGCCAGTGCCAGCCGCACCCGTGCGAAATTACGCGATGAAGCCTCAGAATGGACAGGAAACGAATCGGCTAATTACTTCCTGGCGGTAACCTTCCCCGACAATCAGCTGAAGATTTTGGCTTATAACCGCGTAGTCGCCGACCTGCAGGGCCGCAGTGCTGCAGAGATGTTAGCAGCCATAAAAACCGTCGTTCCCATTCGGGACAATGCTCCCGCGGAGCCTTCTCAAGACGGGCATGTCAGCATGTATTTGGATCACCAGTGGTATGACCTCGATCTCCATGAGCTGAAAAACAAAGCAGCGACTCCCGCTGATAAATTAGACGCCGCCGTACTGCAGGAAAATGTGCTGGCCCCCCTGCTCGGCATTGGCGATCCGCGCACCGATGAGCGCATCGACTTTGTGGGCGGCATTCGGGGAACCGGCGAATTGGTCAAACGCGTCGATTCCGGCAAAATGGCTATAGCTTTCTCTATGCGTCCCGTTTCTCTGGGAGAACTCATGGATATTGCCGACGCAGGACAGATCATGCCCCCTAAGAGCACCTGGTTCGAACCCAAACTGCGCGATTCTATCGTCAACCACGATCTGCGCTAAAACGCTTATAGTTTCTCCGGCTTAGCCTCGGCGCTCAAACAGCAGCCGAGGCTGTCCGTTTTAAGACGCGCTCCTAGCCCGAGCCGCCGCCCATTCGCGCAGAGCCTGCACTTCCTCGCGCCGTGTCCGCGACAAAGGCACTGTTTGGCGCAGCGCGGCCAAAATATGCTCATTCTGCAAATCGCGTCTTTCGTCAAAAGCCTCGTACAGAGCTGCGACAATAGCCTGTTCTATTTCCGAGCCGCTGAAGCCCTCGCTGGCCAGAGCCAGATTATCCAAAGCAAAAAGAGCAGGATTGCGCCGCCGCTTGGCCAGATGGATGGCAAATATTTCCGCCCGCTCCTGCGCTGATGGCAAATCCACGAAAAAGGTTTCGTCCAAACGGCCCTTGCGCAGCAGTTCGGGAGGCAGAGAAGATATATCATTGGCCGTAGCAATAACAAAGACCCCGTCTTTTTTTTCCTGTAGCCAGGTCAAAAAAGTAGCTAAAATGCGCGAAGATGTGCCTCCGTCGCTTTCGGAACCGCGGCTTCCGGCAAAGGCCTTTTCAATTTCATCTATCCACAAAACGCAGGGGGCAATCGATTCCGCCATCTTGATAGCCTCGCGCATATTGCTTTCCGAAGAGCCTATCAGACTGGTAAACAGGCGCCCTACATCGAGACGCAGAATGGGCATTTGCCAGGCCGCGCTCACCGCTTTGGCGCATAGGCTTTTACCGCAGCCCTGTACCCCCAGCAAAAGTACCCCGCGAGGCGCAGGCAATCCAAAATCCCGGGCCTCTTGAGTGAACGCCAAAGTGCGTTTATTGACCCAGGATTTCAATCCCTTCAATCCCCCGACTGCCTGCATACCCGTACAGCCTTCAATATATTCCAGCAGCCCGCCCTTGCGAATGGTCTGCTTTTTCTCCTCCAGCACGGCCGCCACAGTTTCCGCCCCTAAACGGCCACAGGTTATCAAAGCCCGCGCCAGCGCATTTTCTGCCTCGCGGCGGGTCAGCCCCAGAGCAGCCTGAGCTAACTGTTCGCGCACTTCCGTAGGCAAGGCAGCAGCCCCCGGCAATTCCGCCTGTACTTCATCGAGGAGCCGCTCCAGTTCCTGTTGGGTCGGACGGGGAAAATCAAAAACCGTGACTTCTTTATCCAGGCCTTGCGGCAAATCGTGGACAGTTTCCAGCATAAAAATCGTTTTAGGGCTGGACTGCAGGGCCATGGCTGTCTCTTTGAGCTGGCGCATAATTACTTTATCGCTCAAAAAAGGGCGCAAATCCTTAAATAAGTACAAAGCCGGCCGTTCTTGTTTCAGAGCTTCGCTGAGAGCGATCTTGGGATCGACGGTACTGCTCGATCTAGAGGTAAGCAAAGCATCGTCATACAGCCCGCGCACGGCGGACCAGCAACAAAAACGCTTGCCCAAGGCAGCCGCCAAACGGCGCAAACATTCTTCCACGCGTTCTTCTTCAGAAGAGACTATTTCCACCAGCGAATAGCGGGCACGAATCATTATTTCCAGTTCAGCGTCTGGAGACATAACTATTCCTTTCTCGATATGTCTTGGCATGTCTCGACAGTTCTCGACAGCAGCAGTTTATTGATTCTAAAGCATGGCTCATTTCCTAACACCTGCTTTGCCCATCTTGCGTGCAGAGCAAAATGCAGGCGGGAAATAAAAATATGAAATAGAAGTTTTTGTATTTGCTGTTATAACCACAGCAGTTTATTACACTGATTATTGAGGAGTTTCCTTTTGGGTATTGCAGAAGATATTGTTATAATTGCTGTTTTTGCACTCGCTTTCGGAATAATCGCGCAAAAGCTGCATTTGCCTATCATGATGGGCTATATTATTGCCGGAGTCTTAGTAGGTCCCCATACCTCTTTCGGCCCTCATATTACCCATATAAAAGATGTTGAAACCTTAGCAGACATAGGTATCGCCCTCCTGCTCTTTACAGTAGGCTTAGAGTTTCCCATTGAAAAATTATCTTCTGTAAAGAAAATAGCCATTATTGGCACTCCCCTGCAAATGCTGCTATGTATTGGTTTTGGAACGCTTGTGGGGCACTGCTTTAATTGGTCGCTGCTTTCTTCAGTATGGTTCGGCTGTTTGATCTCTGTTTCCAGCACAATGGTAGTCCTGCGCGTGCTCAATGACCGCGGGCTTACAGGTACACTATCCAGCCAAGTCATGACCGCTATTTTGATTATGCAAGACCTGATGGTGATCCCCATCATGATTATTATGCCTCAGGTGCATCAGCTCCAAGGGCAGCTGGGGGACATGGCCCTCAGTCTAAGCATTTCGCTGGTAGGAGTTGCCTTTTTAGTGCTTATCGGCCTGCGCTGGCTGCCCCATATGATTACCAGTGTAGCCGCCTCGCGTTCCCAAGAGCTTTTTATGGTAACCGTTCTGGCGATCGGTCTGGGCATGGGATATATCACGTATCTCACCGGTTTATCCTTCGCGTTCGGCGCCTTCCTAGCAGGCATTATCCTCTCGCGTTCCGATTACAGCCATGAAGTTCTCAGCGTCATCACCCCTCTGCGCGATCTGTTTTCCCTGTTATTCTTCGCCAGCGTAGGCCTGATGATTGAGCCGGATTTTATCAGTTCCAACTGGGCCAATCTGCTGCTTCTGCTAATCATCGTCTTTTTAGGCAAATCTCTGATTATGGGACTGACTACGCGTCTATTCGGTTACGTCAACGTGATGCCTCTGGCTGTAGGCATGTATATGTTCCCCATAGGAGAATTCGCTTTCGTCTTAGCGCGTTTAGGCAAGTCCAGCCATGGGCTGGACAACAACCTCTACATGACCATAGTCACCCTGGCCGCCGTTTCCATGACCCTGACCCCTTTAGTCTCTGAAATAGTAAGCCCTATTTACAGCTGGTGGCGCAAGTATTTCCCCGGTTCCAGCCAGATAACCGCGCCGGCTGCTGCAGAGAACTGCGAAATGAAAAAACACATCGTCATCATCGGTTATGGACGCGTCGGGCGTTCCATTTGCAACGCCATCAAAAGCCGCAACAACAACATTATCGTAATCGAGCAATTCCCCAACCGCATAGAGCAGGCCAAAGAGGACGGTTTCAAAGTCATCGGCGGCAATGCTTCGTCAGATATTATTTTGCAGGCCGCCTGCATAAACGCCGCCAAATATGTAATGCTGACCATTCCTGACCGTCCCACTTCAAATTACATTCTGCGCAAAATTCGCCGCAACTATCCCCAAGCAAAAATCTGCGCCCGCGCCGCTTCCATGGAACATTTCCGCGAGATGCTGTTTTACGGGGTTAGCAGCGCTGTTGTCCCAGAGGAAGAAGCTAGTCTCAGCATGATCCACGAAGCTATGCTGCTCTCCGATTATTCTAAAGACGTGGCCGACAAAGTCATCGCCTATCTGCGCTCACAAAATTATGAGCCGCTCATTGAGGCTCATGAAGAGCTAATCGTCAACGACGACAACGACATCCAAATTCGCAACAACCAAACCAATGAAACCTTAACCGTTTACACCGACGCTTTAGAGGCTTGAAATTGCAGGCGCTAGCATACTGCTGACTGCTACGAGAGGCTTGGTAGGGATATAATCCGGCAACAATCCGATAAAGAGTGCCAGATAATTTGCAGGTTAGCAATCGCTAACTAAATGATATTACTTAAAGGAGAATAGACATGGCTGTTCGCGAAATTAGGGCTGACTTAGCCGTCATCGGCGGCGGTTTAGGCGGCGTTGCCGCCACTTTAGCTGCGCTGCGCCAAGGCCTGCGGGTGGTTATCAGCGAAGAAGGCGACCGTCTTGGGGGGCAGCTTACCGCTCAGGCTGTTCCTCCTGACGAGCATCCCTGGATAGAGCAGTGCGGCTGCACCGCTAGCTACCGGCATCTGCGCCAAGACATCCGTGAATATTATCGCCGTTTT
Source organism: bacterium (assembly GCA_030535355.1). Lineage (GTDB taxonomy): Bacteria > Vulcanimicrobiota > Xenobia > Xenobiales > Xenobiaceae > JAFSXO01. The sequence goes on from JAUNIO010000009.1 coordinate 43,632, forward strand.
TATCCCCTTACAGAAACAGCCCGGCAAAAGACAGCGCTTAATCCCGGAAATGGCTGCGTTTCCCAGCTCTGTCACGAGCCTTTGGTTAGCTCCGCAGTCATAGACGCTTACCTGCGCCCCTATATATCTGGCCAGCGTTTAACCGTACTCTTATCTCACAAACCAATTGCCGCAGCAGTCGACCACGACAGCCTGCAAGCGGTAACTCTGCGGAATCAAGCAGATGAAACCATAACCATCACCGCCAGGCACTTTATAGACGCCAGCGAATTGGGCGATCTTCTGCCCCTTTGCGGAGCTGAGCACGTAATCGGGGCCGAATCCCAGCAGGAGACAGGCGAGCCTCATGCCGCCGCTCAGGCCAATCCTCTCAATCAGCAAAGCCACTCGTGGTGTTTCATAATAGATTATCAGCCGGACGCTGACAACACTATTGAAAAACCGCCATCCTACGATTTTTGGCGTTCCTTTATCCCCGATCTCACACCCGTTTGGGGCGGCCCGCTGCTCTCCTGGCAAGCCACCCATCCCATAACTTTAGAGCCGGTAGTGCGCAGTTTTAATCCCCTGCATCCGCAGCCGGAAAGAGGCCCTATGGACCTGTGGACTTTCCGCCGCATCGCCGATCGGCACAATTTTATCCCCGGAGCTTATGCCAGCGACATCGTGCTGGTCAATTGGCCGCAAATAGACTACATTTTAGGGCCGCTGGTGGGAGTATCTCCAGAAGAAAAAAGCAAAAACCTGCAAGGAGCCCGAGAGCTGAGCCTCAGCCTGTTTTATTGGATGCAGACCGAAGCTCCCCGCGAAGACGGAGGCCAGGGCTGGCCGGGACTGCGCCTGCGTCCCGATATTACCGGAACTGCCGACGGTTTGGCTGCTGCCCCTTATATTCGCGAATCCAGGCGCATAAAAGGATGCTTTACCGTTCTAGAGCAGCACTTAAGCCCTGACTGTCAGCCTTCTCAGGCGACTGTCGCCCAGCAGTTCGCAGATAGCGTAGGCCTAGGTGCTTATCGTATCGATTTACACCCTTCCACATCTGGCTGCAACTATATCGATGTCAGCGCCCTGCCCTTCCAAATACCTCTGGGTGCCTTAATTCCCCAGCGCCTAACCAATCTCTTGGCGGGCGGCAAAAATCTTTCGGTTACCCATATCACCAACGGCTGCTACCGTCTGCACCCTGTAGAATGGAACATCGGGGAATCGGCCGGCTTATTGGCAGCATTTTGCCAGCGCACCAGGCATAGCTGCCACGAAGTCTATGCCAAGCCGCAGCTTACTGCCGAGTTTCAGGGATTACTATCTGAATGCGGAGTAGAACTGCGCTGGCCCCAAGTTGGGCCGCTATAAAACGGACTGGAAGTGTCTATGCATCAGCATAATAAATTAGTCATAAGAACAATCATGTGGACAGCAGCGCTTCTCTGCCATATACTAGCGCTGAGCTCACAGCCAGTTCAGGCTATCGTTCAGCCGCGAGTTTACGATTGGCAAATGCGGCTGACCAAAGCCATACCGCTCAGCACCCGCGAACAGGCAGCCGAGAAAGCTTTAGAGCTGGGCAGCGGCGCTTCCGCCGAGCAGATACAGCTGGCTGCCGCAGAGATACCCAGCGCGTTTTCACGTCCTGCTTTGGAATTATTCTTAGCGATCAAAGTACTGTTAGCGCAAGATCGCGCTTTACAAACCCAAGAAAGACACCTCTTGCAGATCAAGCAGGCGATCGGCGTCTGCCAAAAATACTTAAGGCGTCTTGACCGGCATAAGCCCGGCAGTGTTCCCGCCCAGAGCGTGCCTTCAGCCGACAGAACAGAGATTCTGCCAGCTTCTCTAAGCACTCCAGAATGGCAGCTGCGCTTGCGCCTGCCCAGTTTTGACGCATATACAGCCTCTGCGGAACTAAAGCACTACCGCCGCATTGCGGCAGAGCTACAAGCCGAACTAGAGGCAGAACGCGACAATCTTCAGCAAGAGCTGGAACTTGCGAATTCCTCCACTCACGAACTGCGCCGCTATGTTTTGCAGCTCTGCGATTCTCTGGACCCTTCCACCTGCAAACCCTACGCTGGTCAGCGCCCTACTATTTTAGTGCTTCCTCCGCCGCCATTGGATGCAGCTCCGCTTCCATGACCGCTTTGCAAAAACAAGCGACCAGCCAGGCTAAAGCTCTTCCGGCAGTGCGCTCCCCATCAGTTCCCAGCCCAGGAGCTGCTTCAGCGCAATGCAGGTAAGCCACTGGCAAATGAGAGCCCATGTAGAAAACATAACGGGCTGCTTCCCGCAAACTAATACCATACGGCAGCATAGCACTGCTGGGCATATAGGCAATGCTGTCCATATCGCATTCGATTCCCACAGGAAGAGATGCAGAATTGATCTGTTCCGCACAGGCGCACAAGGCCTCTTCCCAGCTCATCTGGCTGCGCACAAATATATCCTCAAATGATGTCCAAGTCACACCATCTGCGGCCATCTGCTTCAGCATATTCTCCGAATTATACGATTCGTGCAGTCCCAGCACATGATAGCGCTGCAGCCACCCAGCTTGACGCGCATAGCTGAATGCATTGCCGCTATGGCGTCCTTCCAAAGGCCGATAATCGCCGTGAGGATCGCAGTTAATAACCGCTAAACCTCTTGCTGCGCCCGCGAATCCGTCCACTACCCCCTTGATAATTCCCCAAGAGCCGCCGTGGCCTCCGCCAATAACTACGGGAATCAGCTGAGCAGACGCAGCGGCCGCCACTATAGCAGATACGCGCTGATCTAATTCTGCGCACAGACTCCGCAAAGTTTTTACATCAGCAGCCGCCGAGCGTTCCTGCAGGTCTGTGCATTCCACACTGCCCAGCAACAATATTTTGGAATAATCCAAAAAACGGTTAGCCTGCAGATTGGCCCAAGCTGGGAGGAAGGCGCTCCAAGCACACTGGGCACCTCCCCGCCCTAAATTCGCCCGCGGCGAAATATCCTCAGGCACGCCCAGCAGCGCAAATCTAGCCCCATCACGCCAAGCTTCGTTCAGCTCTGCGCACAGAGTTTCTAATGGCCATTCCTTCCAGTTAACACCATCACTATAGCCGCTCAACAGGCGCAGGCACTGACCGCTTTTACATTCTCCCTGCCTGACAGATGTTATAGCGCTCCAGTCTTCCGCCTCAATTAACCGCAAATATTCCATCTCTATCCGCCTTTCCGGGCAGTTCCCGCTCTAAGCGACATATTTCTAAGCTGCACAATTTTAGCCATTGGCATGCCGCTAAACGCCGCAACAAGCATATTTAACGGTTACGCCTTAACTAAATGGCACTGCAGATTAGGGCTATTATTGCTGCTCAGGGCTATTTTTCTATCACATCTTCGTGAGCGATAAAACTTATACTGTCAGGAATAAATTCCCGGGTGCGATGGCTAGCATCTTTAGAATCCGGCGCGTGAAAATAGATTTTGAATCCAGAAGCTGTGGCCACGATGCGCACATCTTTCTCATCCACTGATGTTATAGTATTTTGCGGATGTGCCTCATGATAAGAAGTGCACTGCACCAAAACCACGGGAACGCGGGTAAATTTCTTATTAAAAGTCACTTCTAAATAATAAGGGGATGAAGAAGACTGAGCCCGGCAGGACCAGCCATACTGACCGTTTTTGCTGCTGCCCGGCTTGACGTTGACTCCGGTAACAACCTGCGGCGCTTCGTTGCTTGCAGCAGGCGCCGCGGCCGCTGAATTGCGCGGTTTTTTCACAGTGCCGTCCGAAAAAAGCACGTATGTCGCTTCCGAATCGGAAAAGACGCTTACCGCCACCGAAACAGATCCCAAAATATTGCCATTTATCCGCGCTGGCAAGCTGCATACCGAAGCTGCATCATACGCAGTCGCCGAATTAACCTCTTTACCAGCGCTATTGGTAATTCTACCGCTGCTCCATAAAAGAAAATGCCCAGCCGAATTGGTATAGCCTGAAACAGCGACATTGCCCGATCCGCGAATATCTTTAGGAGAACCCCAGGCGTTTGAGGTGCTGACGGCCACCAGCAAGAGCAAGATAGCCAAAACTGCGCTTTTTTGCCAATTAACTAGATACAACATGATCACAACCCTCTCATCGTATAGACATCGTCTGCTGAACCGCATCCTCCAGCTTGTAGCAAAACCATTTAGTTAATCATTTTGCGAACAGGTTTTGGACTGCGCCAGCTTTCACGCCGGCGCTTCCGCATCACTAAGGGGCGTTTCCCATACAGTTTGCGGATCGCTCAGTTTAATTATCTAGATAGCTGCAGCCCAAAGCTTAGCCAAATGGCAGAGCATTATTAATGGTATTCATGAGGAATGAGTCCAGCTATTTTTGGCTTAGGGGAATATTATGATAAGCCAAAACAGAATATGCTTAGAGAGTTTATCAGCAATAATACACATTCCTGTGTAATCTTTTTCATACACTATATGAATATTTTTCAATTATTACCTTATTATTGGCAGAGCGCTAAAGAAGCAGCATGCTTTAAATACATAACTTGAGGGAGAGAGGGTGCCCAAGACTGTTGGGGAAGGTTGTTTAATTTTAAAGAGGAATTGTCCGTATGTCTTTAAGCGTATGTCTTAGGCAATTGCTGCTCAGCAAAACCTCAGCTAATCCTGAACTCCCAAGAAAACGGTGCCAAATTATACTGTTCCCCCTCACGATTTAGGCGAAAATGCCTCCCCTGCTCTTGTTTTAACGCGCCCCGCTATGCGCCGCGCTAACCGCATATACGCGCATCACCGAGGAGCTACGGACAGATTAGTAGCTCAGCGCTCAGCTTTTAGCGCCAGCGGCCGCCAAAACGCTTTTTTTACTAGGGCCATGCAGGAATGTTTCGCCTATCATTTTCTGCATAACCCAGCTTACCGCCTTATTAGTCTGCGCCAAGGTGTGCATCCCGGAGACATACGCCAATATACCGATTTAAGCATTCTGCCTTTTTTAGAGCAAAACAGTGCGCAGTTAAACGATATGCTGCCAACTTCCAGCAATGCCAAAGTACAATTTCACTATTTAGTCACCAATGCGGAAAAGCCCAGCCTAGATATACCCCTTGACGCGCATTCTCTTCGCCGCTTGCGCCGCGCTGCTGCCAACATAGGCAGAGCTTACCGCTTAAATTCCAGAGAAAAGATAAACTATCTTTTTTTCGCGTCTTCTGACCAAGGGCAGAGCACAGCCTGGTCGCTTTGGGAGCAGGCTCAGCTGACCCAATTGACTAAAATTAGGAATTGTCTCTGCCTTGACCCGCAGTCCGGCAATAGTTTGCAGATATTAAAACAGCTCTACGGTGAAGGCAGTGCCTGGCGCATTTGCGGTTCCCTAGAGCAGCTGGAGCAGTTACTGCATTTGCAGCCACCAAGCGGCATTCCCAGCCAGGCCGCCCAGCGCAGTTACATATTTATCCGCACTTCTTTGGCGCAATACCGACGTTTGCCCCGAGCTACGCTAGCCAGCAGCTTTGGATTGCCTCCAAGCCATGTGCGCGCTATCTGCACCTCTCCTCTGCAATTACTGCCTTTTTACGAATGCGAAGCGGGCAGACTGCATATACCCATTTATGCCCGCGTACTTGTTCGCCATCCCCAGAGCAAATGTCTGCAAATGCCCGGGCAGACGGGGCAGCTGCAATTTCTATGCCCCTGTCTGTCCAGCTGCGCCGCTTTCTCGCTTCTCACAGATTATAAGGGACATTTGGAAACAGATTGTCCCTGCGGACGTAGGGCTTCAGTTCTTATTGTAGAAGATTAATGATTAACCGTGTTGTTTTGCACGTTATTGGGCAAACAATGATTATAAAGGAACGTTCATGAATAATTCTGACAATGCCAGCGCTAGTTTTATACGTATCTTTCTAGGTCTTTTGGCCAGTATAGGGGTAGGTGTAATAGTCTCTCAGCAAGTAGATATTATCGGCAATCCCCTCAGCATAATTGTAGGCGTATTAACCATCATCACTGGGCTTATTTCTACCAAAATACTCACAGCCGTTGCTCCCCGCCGCGAAAAACCTTCGCGCTATGGCGGCCTGGCCATGATTGTTTTTTTAGCCGCATATGCAGTCTTAGGAAAAATGCTTTGGAACAGCGCTTCAGCTTTAGCCTTCTTAGCCTACGTTGCTGCCGGAGGTATTTATATTTGGCTGGTCTTTACTTCCATCGCGGAAACGGCCCTGATATATGCTATAGGCTTAGGCGGTTTTTTAAGCGGTTTGATAGGCGTAACCATTATAGCTATCTACCCTGCCCCCGTCCAAGAGCTGATGTCTAATGTTGCCGTTCCTACGGAAAAGAACATCATTTACACCAGCATAGGTTTGATTTGCGCTTTTAGCGGAGCCTTCGCTTCCATTGCCGGGCGCCTTTCCGGCTGGGGGTTAGTCGAAAACCGCACCACCCAAACTTGGACATTCAACGAAGAAGGACGCCTGCAAATACGCAAAGATTAAGGAAGCGCTTGATTGATAGCATTACTCAATAGCATTACGCTGCTTCAGCACTGTTAGCGCTTCCTGGCAACTATCAAGCTTGCATTAACACGAAGACATGTTCCCCCTAGGCGTAATGCCGAACAGCTAAACAAAAAATCCCCTGGCCATCAAAAGCACAGGGGATTTTTTTGTTAGAATTTGCGCTTTTGCAGTCCTTACACCATCTCTATTAAAGCAGCTACGCCCATACCTCCACCTACGCACAAAGTAGCCAGCCCTTTCTGGCCGCCACGATGTTTAAGGGCATACAGCAGAGAGGTAAGGATGCGGGCTCCAGAGGCACCAATAGGATGGCCCAGCGCTATAGCTCCGCCATTGATGTTGACAATACTGCTGTCAATCTGCAAATCGCGCAAAACCGCAATCGACTGAGAGGCAAAAGCTTCATTGATCTCAGCTAAATCCAAATCGCCGATCGTCCAGCCAGCTTTAGCCAAAGCCTGGCGAGTAGCTTCAATGGGACCCAGCCCCATATACCAGGGATCGAGCGCTGTAGAAGCTGTGGCGGCCAAGCGGGCCCAAGGCTGGAGATTATGCGCTTTAACAAAGCGGCCACTGGCCACAACCAAAGCAGCAGCGCCATCGTTTAACCCCGAAGCGTTGCCAGCGGTTACAATACCGTCGGGCTTAAATGAAGGGCGCAGTTTTGCCAAAATTTCCGGTGTAGTGTTAGGGCGCGGATGTTCATCCACCTTAAAAATAAGAGGATCGCCTTTGCGCTGCGGTATAGTCACAGGGACTATCTCTTCAGTAAAAGCGCCGTTTTCTAGAGCCAGGCCAGCTTTTTGCTGGCTCGAAGCGGCGAATTCATCCAAATCCTGGCGGGTGAGAGCATACTTTTCCGCAACGGCTTCTGCAGTAAGCCCCATATGTTTGCCAGAAAAGACATCGGTTAAGCCGTCGGTAAGCATAGTGTCCCGCATCTCCACAGGCCCCATTTTGTGAGGTTCGCGGACAAATTCGGCCACATAAGGGGCACGGCTCATATTCTCCATACCGCCAGCAACTAAGCACTGCGCTTCTCCAGCTTTGATCATAGCGCTGGCCACCGCTATGCTTTTAAGACCAGAACCGCAAATATTGTTGAGCGTCCACGCAGGCACCGTATCGGGTAGGCCAGCACCTATTGCAGCCTGACGCGCAGGTCCCTGTCCCAAACCTGCCTGCAAGACACAGCCCATAATAACCTCATCGACCCAGCCAGGCTCGACTCGAGAGCGCCGCAAAGCTTCGGCGATAACTAAAGACCCGAGCTGCGTGGCTGAGACAGAAGACAAAGCGCCGCCAAAAGTTCCAATAGCAGTGCGAGCTGCCGACAGCAAATAGACCTCTTCCAAAGTACCGCTCCTTTTTATTTTACTTCTTCACTTAATAGGCTGCAGTCCACTTAAGCTGCACGCGTGAAGCCAAAGTTATTTCAGCATCAGCAGGCAGCTCGGTCTTTTTAATATTGGAACGGCCAACCTTAGTAGTATTAGAGCTGCTGAGATTGGTTATAAAGGCTACGCCATCCTCAAAAGTGATGGAACAATGCTGGCGCGACACCTGAGCATCAGTTAAAGTCAAAGCACATTCTGGAGAACGCCCAATTAAAATATCGCCATAGACATCGAGAACTTCACCCCTGTTGGCACCCTTAACTACCTGAATCTGGCCCAGCATTTTAGAAGTTTTATCGGGCGCTGTTGCCGTAGGCACCGCTTCAGCAGCAGATGTGCCCGCGCTTGATGCCGCACCTTCAGCCGGCGCAGCGCTGGCATTGTCAGCACGCACCTCAGCCGAAGAACCAGAAGCGCTGTGCTCCGCAGTCTCAGGAACAGCGCCTTTGAGCAGCCAGGCCGGGGTGCCTATCTTAGGCGTGTCAGTATCGGGTTTTTCTCCCAAATAGAGATCGTTCATAGACGGCAACGTGGCCGGTGCCGCTGATATTTCTGCGGGGCCGCAGTAATTTTCTATTGACACTTCCAAGGTGGTGCTGCCAATTTTGATAACCATTCCTGGAGTTACCAGAGCGTGACCGCACGGTTTGCCATTGACCACAATTGGCTGAATGGGAGAACGGTTCGAGATCAAATAAGTGTTCTCTTTTTTCTGCCACATAAAGACCGCATGTTCGCGCGCCATGGTATCGTCTGCGAAGGAGATGCGATCGTAATTAACGGAATACTCGCTGCCGGAACCTATAGACACGATTTCGTCTTCGAGCTTAATGGTCTCTCCTTTATTATTCCCTTCGACAATCTTTAAATAGAACACTCCGTTCTCAGCCATAACAAACCTACCTTTAGAATAACTAACATCATCCCCATATCAGCCTTTATGCCCAATTTATTATTTATTTGCACCAAGCCTGGTTAAGCACATGCCACGCTATCCGGCATAAAATAACTATCCCAGGGACACATGTTTTTTGCAGATATTTGCCTAGAAATATATTCTCTTTCGCTATAAGCAAAATCTTTCCTGGAAGGAATTCTGCCAGCGAAACCCAACGTTTCCCAAATGACTAACGAACTGCAAAATTACCAGCCCTCATCCCTGCGCTCCACCCTGCGTTTAGTTATGACTGCTGCCCACGGCGGCTCCAATTCAGAAAAGCTGCCTCTAGGAGGAGGAGCAGCCATCTGCGAACGCCTATGCCACTGCTGGGCTAATACCCCCGGACTAGAATTAACGCTGCTTTCCCCCGGCAAAATAGCGCCTGCGGGCATAGAGTATAAGCGCATAGACGTGCTGAACGATGCTTCACCGGCATCATTAAGCGAATTTGCCTATGCCAAATTCTGCCGTCTCTTTGAAAAAAGACTTACCGACGAGATTCTGCGGCTGCGCCCCGATGCTGTCCTCACCCACGATATAGCCGAAGCTCCCAATTTTGCTATGCTAGAGCGCTACGGCATTCCCTGTATTCCCATCTATCACGTGGATGTCGTAGATTTTTTCTGCCGCATGTATTTGCACCAGCTAATAACTCCCCGACAGGCAGAAGCGTTCTGGCGCTGTCTAAGACCGTATCCGCTGCTTCCCGACATTTTGCGTCTAGTGTTCGATAAACAAGCGGAATCGGTGCAGTTCTGCCCTCATTTAATTGTCCCCTCACAGAACATGCGCCAAATCCTTCAGGATACATATCCAGCCATGCCCCCACAGCAGACCCAGGTTATTCCCTGGGGTTCCCCAGATATCTCTCACAGCGAAGAAGAGATCGCTGTAGCCAGTGCCCAATTGCAGGAGCGCTACAGTTTGGCCCCACAGACTCCGGTCATAGTCACCCTTTCCCGTATCTCCCCTGAAAAAGGCCAAGATTTACTGCTGAAAGGTCTGCTCGATAATGAAAAATCAGCTAATTATCCTGACAGCTGCACGGTGTTTATTTGCGGGAACAGCGCCTACATGGGGGGAGAAAACTTTTTTGCCAAGCTACAGTCTTTAGCGAAGCGCCTAACTAAAACCAGGGTGATTTTCCCCGGCCATTTAGGCGGCGCGGACAAGATCGCTATGCTGCGGCGCGCTGATATTTTCGTTTCCGCCAGCCGCCACGAAAGCTACGGCCTAACGACCATGGAAGCCATGCAGCAGCGCACCGCCATTGTAGCTGTAGATTCTGCGGGCACACGGCAAACTGTCACTCCTGAATGTGCCCTAATTGTTCCCCGCAGCAGTTTAATCCCCGCAAATATCTACGCTGCTATCAGCGCTCTGCTCTCCGATGAATCGCGCCGTCTGAGCCTGGCGGCGGCCGCCCAGCGCCGCGCTCAGCAGATAACCTTCCGCCAGGCAGCCGCTTCTATTTTGGCTCTCCTGCGAAAGGTCAGCCACAAAGCATAATTTACATCCAGTCCGGCAAAGGCGGAGCCTGATAGGCGCTAATGGCCTGGAATAGCTCTTCAGGATTCTGGGCTGTTACAATGCTCTGTCTAAAATCAGCGGGCATAAATCCCATAGCCACCGTATCGTCAAAAAAAGCGAGCAGCTTATCATAATAGCCTTTCACATTGTAAATAACTACCGGTTTGCGATGAATTCCCAAACTGCTCCAGGACAGACATTCGCAGAGTTCATCCATAGTGCCAATCCCTCCTGGCAGAGCTACAAAAGCACTGGCCTTTTCGGCCATCATCTGTTTGCGCTCGGCCATCGTATCCACCTGGTGCATTTCCGTTAATACCAGGGTATTGAGTTCACGTTTGCTCAGCAAACGCGGAAAGACCCCGCAAACCGGAGCACCTGCCTCCATAACCGCTTGGGCCAGGACTCCCATTAGGCCGACGCCGGCACCGCCATAGACTAAACCATAACCGGATTTAGCAATACTTTGCCCTAATTCTGCGGTAATTTTTACTAAGTCCGCATCCTGGGGATTTGACGAAGCGCAATAGACGCATATATACTGCATATTCAACCTTTCATAATTAACTAAATCTATACTGGTGCAGCTGTACCGATGTAATGTTCGCGACTTCTCCCCCTCCCATCCTTTAGGGGGAGTCAGATAGTTTCGCAAGTTAGCTGATCGCTAACTTAACGGGACTGATCCTTTTGCCAATTTCATTAGTTAAGCTACAACGCAAACATTAACGTGCCGCCCAACGCAGCAACAAGCATATTTGGCGGTTACGCTGTAAAAGGTTTTTAGAGGCTGAATGCGTATTTTAATATGTTAACATTACAAACTGTAATAACTATCTCTGCGGAGTTTTGAATATGAGATACCCCTTCGATTTTACCACAGCCCAAGCTCTCTATATGAGCAAAATGGGGCGCCAGTCCAAACGCTTTCCTACCGTGTGTATGCTGGAACCGCTTTACACTTGCAACTTAGCCTGCCGTGGCTGCACCAAGGAACGCCATACCGGGAAATTAGCGGACCGTCTCAGCGTCGCCCAGTGTTTGAAAGCTGTTGAGGACTGCGGAGTACCCATCGTCTCAGTATGCGGTGGAGAGCCTCTGCTCTACCCAGAGCTTCCTGAGCTGCTCGAAGAGCTGATCAAACGCGATAAGTACATCATCATGTGCACCAATTCGCTGCTGGCACAAGAAAAATTATTCGGTATCATCCCCCCCGATCGTCATCTTTTCATCAATGTACACTTAGATGGTATGGCCAAGACCCATAATTTCGTTACCAACCGCGAAGGCGTTTGGGAAAAAGCCATTGCCAACATCAAAGAATGCAAGGAGCGCGGCTATCTGACGATAACGAACTGCACTGTCTTTAGAGAAACCGATGTAGATGAACTGGAAGAACTATGTCAGCTGCTGACCGATATTCACATTGACGGCATTCTCATCTCGCCTGGCTACAATTTCGAAAATTCCGAAGAAGACGTATTCCTGTCACTGCAAGAGACTTTTGATAAATTCAAACGCATCCGCACCTTTGTAGATAAATATAAAATTACCTCAACTCCGGCTTTCCTAGATTTTGCTTCAGGTAAATTTGATGTGGAGTGTTCCCCGTACTCCACGGTCAACTACACCCCCAACGGCTGGAAAGCCCCGTGCTATCTGATCGGCACCGAATTCTATGAAGATTTCCAAACTTTCTGGAACAGCGTCGATTGGGGATATTGGGAAGCGCATAAAGACCCGAAATGCGCTAACTGCCGTATGCACTCTGGATTTGAGCAAGGCTGCGTGCGCCGTTCTATGAGCAAGTTCAGCGAGATGCTAAAATTGATTAAATGGCAATTCAGCGGCTGATAAGATTCGCAAACGTTAGCTTCAGGCATTAACTAAGATATGGAAGCCTTGGATATTCTCACGACTGGCCCAAGAGAGTGGCCAGTTTATTTCAAAGTCCCCCAGCTCTGGAAAGTGGGTACGCTGTTCTGGGTTTATTACCTGATCCGCTTCCACTCTTACGATATTTGGGCCCAAACCCACAACGTTCCCCGGCCCCCAGAAGATTTCCGCTTTGGCGAGACCCCCTTTATGACGGGCATGAAAATACTCAAAATGGCCCAGGTTAAAGAAACTGACGTCTTCTATGATTTAGGCGCTGGCCGCGGAAAAATGATGTTTTTAGCGGCTTTAGCCACCGGCTGCCGGGCCGTAGGCTTGGAATTTTTGGCCAGCTACAGCATCATTGGCCAGCGCATCATCCACAATCTGGGCTTCGAAGACCGCATAGATTTACGCCACGCTGATATTTTAGAAGCCGATCTCGGCGAAGCTACAGTGCTTTTCAGCGCGGCTACCAGCTGGTCCGCGACCACTAAAGAAAGGCTGCTAGAGCGCGTGCCCGAACTAGCCAGCGGTACGCGCTGGGTTTCAGTAGGATGGGAACTGCGCCATCCTAGTTTGGAACTGCGCTCAGCTCAGCGCTTACTGTTTAGCTGGGGATATGATAACGCCTGGTATTATGTAGTTAAATAGCTCTACTGTCCCGCAGAACTCCCGCAGAGCTTCATTCTTCAATCCACGGCAGCGTCCAAATACGCACCACTGAATTGCCAAGGGCTACGCGCTTGCCAGCTTTAATAACCACAGGCTGGGTAATAATTTTTTTGCCCAGACGAGTGCCGTTATGACTGCCCAAATCTTCTATGCGCACACGCCCATCACCCACAATTTTTACGCCTAAATGGCGGCGCGACACCTCGGGATCGGGCAGGCGCACATCAGCATCAGATCCGCGGCCGAGCAAGACACCTTTTTTAGCAATTCCCCATAGACCGCCATCAGCTGGGCCTTCCACGCCTTCTATATAACCCCAAGCCACTCGGCCATGCCTGTCGGTCCATTCTAAAGCTATATCAGATAGTTCCGCTTCAGGACCCACTGCACAGACTTTGACTGGGCCTAAAAGGCGATAACCGTGCTGTTTAATTTCCTCAGCTAACAAGTTTTCTACATCTCGCTCAAAATTGGCCGGTATTTTGCGCAAGTCCTGAAATGGAAAGTAAAACTGATTAGGAGCCAGCGTTAAACCGCTATGCGGGCACTCACAGTTATCGAGCAGCATAGCCCCAGCCGCGCGGGCCGCTTCTAAAGCGTGCCATTCGCGTCCGCCGGTGCTCTCTAAACGAGCTTCAATTTTGCGTTCTATAGAGCGCAGCCAGCGCAGCATACCTCTCCCTTTCCGATTAGGCGTCCCCCCGCATAGTCCGTAAACGCAGCTGTCCACAGGCTGCGTCTATATCAGCGCCCTTCTCACAGCGCAGAGTACACCTCAGACCGCCGGAATTCACCCTTTCCTGAAATGCCCGCACACGGTTATTGGAACTGCGCTGAAATGTGGGATGGTCGATAGCGTTCCAGGGAATCAAATTAACCAGGCAGCGCAGGCCGCGCAACAGCTCAACTAAGCGGTCGGCATCCGCTAAAGTATCGTTGATGTGGTCAAGCATAATGTATTCAAAGGTCAGACGCCTATGCGTGGCCTGCTGATACACTTTGCAGGCCTCTAAAAGTTCCTTAATATTCCAGCGCCGGTTGACGGGCATAAGACGGCTGCGCACCTCATCAGTGGTCGCATGCAGCGAAAGAGCTAATTTTAAGGGCAGCTGCTTTTGCGCCAGCTGGTATATAGCAGGTACAACTCCGCAAGTAGATATCGCTATATGGCGCATACCCACCGCAAAGCCATCTCCGCAGTTAAGCAAGCAGATAGCGCGCAGAACCTGACGCAAATTCGTCAAGGGCTCACCTATGCCCATAAACACTATATTGGCTACGCGCTCCTGCAAAGGATCGAGCAGGCGCTGAATCTGGACAGCCTGCTCCACCATTTCCCAGGCCTTTAAAGAGCGAAGCAGGCCATTTTTGCCGGAAGCGCAAAAAGCGCAGTTCATGGCGCACCCAACCTGGCTGGACAGACAAACTGCTACACGTCCGGGCCCTAAATGCTCTAAATAGCGCATTTTAACGCTTTCGATGCAGTTTCCATCTGGGAGAGCGAATAAAAACTTTGTCGTATCCTGTACCGAATTGCTGGAATTAGCCCAGCGCAAGCGGGGCAGAACCGCCACTTCTTCCAAACGGGAACGCAGCCGGTGCGATAAATCGGTCATTTCCTCGAAGGAACTGACCCGCCGCAAATACAGCCAGCGCAGCAGCTGCCCGGTCCGGTACGAAGACTGTCCCAAAATAGCAAAAAAACGCTGCAGCTCCGCAGGAAGCAGATCGCGCAGATTGACCTTACCTTCATAGAGGTGATCGGAAAACTCAGCAGCCAGTTCTTCAGGTAATGACATTAGAAAATATCCATTTTAACAATGCGCCATTTGCCGTCGATTTTGCGGAATTCAAAACGCTCCAGACGCAGACGCACGATCATGTAGTAATCTTCGTTGGAATCCGTTACCCGCAGCCCCTTGGTGGAACTGATGATGGGAATTGATGAAGCTACGCTGATCACGTCGTTTTCATCTACGATATAATATAGTCCCTCAATATCATAAGGATCGAGTTCGAATTCCTCATGATTGAGAATATCGCGGAAAAAATAGCGGTAAGCTTCGCGAATCTCTTTCGCCGCATCGGGATTTTCCTTGTGACGGCCAGCGTACTCCTGCGCTGATTCCTCCACAGCTACGCTGATTATATCCAGAACTTTATCGACATCCTTTTTTTCGCAAGCCTGATAAAGCTCGTGCAGCGTACCTTCAATTTCCGCTTTCTCCGCAGGAGTCACCGGACGTGCGCCTTCTTCGCATATTTCCTCTCCTGGTGCCCTAAAGGAAGGATCGACCTTAAATTGCTGATCTTTAGACGCAGGTTCCGCCATCGCTGCCCCCATAAGCATAGCTCCAGCTAACCCACAAATCATCATTTTGCTAAACAGTCTGCGCATAATTACCTCCTGGCCGCCGTAAATGCCAACGGCGATTATGATCCCAAACAGCCGCCTATTTCCAAGCGGCGTCCCTGAGCAAACGACCAGCCGTCCATCCATCCTTTGCCAGCCGGTTTAACTTTCGACAGCAGCACGTATCCCTGACCAGCGGCTACCACAGGCCCCCGTCCCTTGGCGATACCGACAATCTGGCCAGGCACAGCTTCAGAATAAGCGGCATCATCTGCAGCCTGAACGCGAGCTTCCCCAACCTTTAGGACTTCTCCCTGCCATAAGGTACAGGCTGTAGGTACATCCATCAGCGCCCGCACAAAATTAGCTATATGCTCTGCAGAATCGTGCCAATTAATAAATAAACTCTCTTTAGTAAAAGGCTTAGTATATAAAACTTCACCGCGCTGGAAGGGGTCGGAGATAGCGTCTTGCGGTATAGCCGTAAGAGAGGAATTAGCCAGACCCTGCAGAGTCTCCAGCACTGCCTCAGCTCCGAGCTCTGCTAAGCGCTGCAGCAGCTGCGTTCCCGTTTCCTCCTCCCCGACAGCGACCTCCCGCCAAAGCAGAAGATCGCCAGTATCGTAGCCTTCATCCATGCGAAAAACCGTAACCGCCGCTTTAATATCGCCGTGCATAATAGCCGCAGGTACGGGAACGGCTCCGCGATAGCGAGGCAAATAGGAAGGGTGCAAATTGAGACAGCCCCAGCGCGGTAGCTGAAGCAGCACACCGGGGATCAAACGGGAATAAGCAGCTACAACTATGACATCTGGTGCTAACTGAGCCATTTCCCGCAAAAACTCTTCATCCCGTACTCTCGCTGGCTGATAAACGGGAAGACCTAACTCCATAGCACAGGCTTTAACCGGAGAAGGGCTTATTTTATGGCCTCTGCCTCTAGGCTTGTCAGCTAAGCTGACCGCTGCCAAAACTTGATGGTTCTGATGCAGAGCCCGCAAAGTCGGCACAGCAAAATCGGGAGTACCCATAAAAACTACGCGCACAAAATCACCTTCTCCAGTTAAACAAAAGCATCAGAGACTGAACTTATAATATTCAGCAATATGCAAATCTGCAGCCCTGCTATTCTTCAGCAGCGGCTCCTGAGCTGCAGGCATGGCAGCACTCACAGCTGCCGCCGCAGTCTTCACATTCCGCAGCTGCCTCATTTTCTTGGGCAGGACGGATGTTCTCAGCAATATCGATAAACAGACGGCCATCCAAATGATCGATCTCGTGCTGGAAGCAGCGCGCTTCAAAACCTTTAGCCTGTATATCGATCAGATTGCCTTCGATGTCGTACGCCCGCACGGTGACTTCCGCGCTGCGCCAGACATCTCCGACTATACCCGGACATGATAAACAGCCTTCAGCCCCTAGTTCTTCGTCTTCACTGCGAGAAACTATTACCGGATTAATGAGCTGCCAAGGTCCCTGACCTTCGTCGCCGACATCGACCACGATAAGACGCTTGTTGATCCCGATCTGCGGCGCAGCCAGACCGACTCCAGAAGCGTGATACATAGTTTCCAGCATGTCATCGAGCAAACGTCTTATTTTGCGGTCGATCACTTTAACGACGGCCGACTTGCGCCGCAAAATGCGGTCGGATTCAAATTTAATCTGTAATATAGACATTTAAAGAACCATTCTATGAACTAAAACTAATACATGCGACAAAGCGCCGCACTTCACGACGCCTTATCATTCTTAGGGAAACACTGATTAATTCAGTATTTCCCTAAGGCCTCATGGCAGCACTCAGCAATATTATGTTAGCACTGGCAATTAAGCTTGTTTAACGGCCAAGTCACTGCAAGATTCTTGCAAACTATTAGGCCACACGAAGCCGCCTTATTGCTGAGCTTCAGCGTTTGCTTCAGCCTCGCCATCATCTACGGCGTCGTGTACTATGGTCATTTTGGGCTGCAGCACTATACCGGTAAAGTTATGCCAAACTTCGGGGTTGGGCTGGAAATTGTAAGTATCTCCGGCCTTGATGACAGCCGCGTGCTGTTCCCAGGTGTAGTACGGGTCTCCGTTGTAGTTGCAGACACTGAGCTTCATACTGACATTAGTAATGTCCTTTTTGCCGGTATTGCTAAGGACTGCACTGGTGCGCACCAACCCTTCAAAGCGTCCGGGGATGGACGTATCGGAATACGGCATATCAATGATGCGCAAAGGCGATTTACCGTCCTTACCGTCAGTAGTCACCGGACCGCCCTTAGCCTTCTTGGCCACAGCTTTAGCTTTAGTGGAAGAAGTGGTATCGACGATTTTGCTCTTATCAACGGGAGCTGTAAGATCAGCACAGCCCAACGCGTGGTTAGCTTTATAATGCAAGCCAGCCGCTTTGGCAAAAGCTTCAACATTGACACAGGTCACTCCGTTGATATCTTTCACTGTTACGGGCAGCCCCACTCCATCCATATTCAGCGTATAGCGCCCGCTAAGCTGAGGAACTTCAGCGCTGTCAGCAAATTTCTCTTTTACGATATTAATGGTGCGTCCTGAGACAGTCCAAGAATAGCCTAAGCTCTGCAGCAGATCGCCCAAAGAGGCATTGATGCCGCCGGCCTGATTGACGATGACACCCTCGAAAGGACGGTTGCGCACAAAGAGTTCCAAATCTTTAGCCTCAGCGGATATTGCACAGGTCAGCAAGCTGACGCCGGCCAGCATACCTACAATAAATTTTTTCATATTTATATCCTCCAGTTTATCTAATGCCGAACTTATCCATACAGAACTCATCCATGGCAAACTTATCCAGGGCGAACGTATCCAGGTGTTTGGGGAAACACCAAACGGCACTTTGTTCTCCATTATAAAGCAAATCCCGCTGCTAAACAAACATAAAACTTGAATTCCGCCTTAATAAAGGCTAAATTATGTCAGACTCTGCGGTTCGGCATCAATAACGAAACTAACAGACATACTGCCATGACGCCTGGACAGCTCTTCCAAATAAGCGCTTATATCTTCGACAAGCGGCTGAACAGCCTGGCCTTTGCATAATACATGATAGCGGTATTTGCCCTGCAAACGCTCCAGCACACAGGGAGCCGGCCCCACAATTTCCGCATCCCGAGAATGCTGCCGCAAATACTCGGCTAATTTAGCTACTTGTACAGACACCGCCATTTCGTCCAGACCGCTGGCAATTACCCGCACCAAACGGCAAAAAGGTGGATAGCGCAAAGAGCGGCGCAGCGTCATCTCAGCCGAATACAGAGCGAGATAATCGTTCTGCAAAGCTGCCTGAACCGCCAGCTGATCTGGATTATAGACTTGCAGATACACCTCACCTGGCAAGTGTCCGCGCCCCGCCCTTCCCGCCACCTGAGTAATAAGCTGAAAACAGCGTTCAGACGCACGAAAATCAGGCATATTCAGCTCTTCGTCACCGTTGATAACGCCAACCAAGGTTACCATAGGGTAATCCAAACCCTTAGTGATCATTTTAGTCCCCAGCAGAATTTGCGCTTCACCGCTGGCGAATTCCCGCAAAATGCGCTCATGATCCCCTATTTTCCCCGTCGTATCCCGATCCATGCGCGCTATTTTGACACCAGGAACCAACGCTGCCACTTCATTGAACAACCGCTCAGTACCACCCTTGCCGTGCAGAAAATCGCTGCCGCCGCAATTCGGGCATAGATCAGGAGGCGAAGACGCAAAATCACAATAATGGCAGCGCATATGCCCCTTATTTTTGTGATATGTCAGAGGGATACTGCAATGCGGGCAGCCCACAGACAGCCCGCAGTCATTGCATTGCAGATATTTTGAATAGCCTCTCCTATTCAGATAAAGTACCACCTGCTGTTTATCGGCCAAACGCTGGCGAATAGCTTCGGCCAGTGGCGGGGCTATCATTTTGCTGCGTTTGCCGCGCTGGCGCATATCGATCAAGTGCACTTCAGGTAAATTTTGACCTTGTGGGCGCTCGGTCATAGCTGCCAGACGGTAGCGTCCCTGCTGCGCCAAATAATACGATTCTAAAGAAGGCGTAGCGCTGCCTAACACCAATCCCGCCCCATAATGCTTGGCTCTCCTATAAGCGATCTGACGCGCATGATACCGGGGAGCATTTTCCTGCTTATATGAGGTCTCGTGCTCTTCGTCGATGACTATCAGACCTAATGCATCCAAGGGCGCAAAAACGGCTGAGCGCGTGCCCAAAACTACCTGTTTTTTTCCCTGCTGAAGAGACAGCCAGCAATCCCGCCGCTCTGGAATGGAGAGAGCGGAATGCAGCACGCCCACAGTTTCTCCCAGACGCCCGCGATAGCGTTCCACTGCCTGATGCGTCAAGGATAATTCCGGAACCAGCACCATAACCTGCCGCCCCTGCTGCAGGCAGCGGGCCGCTGCCTGCAAATAGACTTCAGTTTTGCCGCTGCCTGTCACGCCATAAAGCAGCACCGGTGGCCCGCCACAGCACGATTCGCTGATCGCCTGCAAGGCGAGTTCCTGCTGAGCCGTCAATTTCCAAGCCGGGTATTCAGCAATAGAGACATGGGAGCAAGGATGTTTTTTAGCAGCCAAATGAGAACGGCGTTTAGCGTGCAAACTGGCCAAAACGCTTTTGAGTACAGGAGCAGGAACAGCTGCCTGGAGCGCTTCTAACCACAAACATCCGTAATAACGGCTCATAAAGTGAGTCAGGTCTAGCAGCTCTGCTCCCCAAAAGACAGCTTTGTCGAGCACCTTAATCAAGGGGCGAATCTCATGGCCTAAAGCATCTGCGGTGAGTTCATCATCTAAGCTAACCACAAAACCTACTAAAGTACCACTACGGAAAGGAGCTTCAACAGCTGACCCCACTTTAACCTCAGCCGCCAATTCAGCGGGTACTGCATAGGTAAAAGGATGATTTAAAGCCCGAGCGGTCAGATTGACAATCACCCGGGCGTATTTTTTGGGCAGTCCTTGACAGGACACCATATCTAGGCGAAGCGCACTCTAGCGCGTAGGAGCACAGATGTAAGCGGTTTTAAAACCATCATCTTTCAGACGGTTGAGCGTAGGAACCGCTTCGTCGCGAGTGCTGAAAGTGCCGACAAAAACTTTATAGCGGATCAGATCGCCAACTTCGACGCGCTCAATACGTCCTTCATGTCCTTTGGCGCGCAGCTGAGAATAGCATTCGCGGGCATGGTCGGGCGAAGCAAAGGCACCTACCTGACAGCGCCAGGAACTAGAAGTATCAATATTGGAAATCGCTATTTCCGCATTCTTGGGCTGTTCCCGGCCATAAACGCCATTTTCACCCTCACCGGTGCGCTCTGCCTGAGTAACCGCAGGCTTATTCTCTGCAGAAGTGGCCGGAGCGGCTGCCGCAGAAGAAGATGAGCTTGAAGAAGTGGAGGAAGCGGCGGCAGGAGCTTTAGTGACCGTCTGCGCAGAAGCTGACGCAGCAGACACTGGCGTCCCAGAAGCTTCGGCTACCATAAACTCCTCAATGCGGGAAACTACGTCCTTAGCAGAGCGCTGGGGATTGACGACGCGGTCCAAACGGTACACAATACGCTTGGGATAGCGGTCAGGCTGCACCTCAATAATGCCGACAAACAGCACATCTTCTGCTAATATATCTAATTTTTTCTCGCAGTAGCGCTTTTCTTGATCTTTATTGAAATGATAGGAATACACTTGACGGCTACTGCGCGCCTTCGGATATTTATAAGCGGTACCGTTTTTGCTTTCTAGAATGCTGGCGATTTCGCTAATTAAGCTCTTTTCCGACTTAGCTATATCGGCCTTGCTTTCATCACCTACAATTAAAATGGCATACGCTGAGTTTGTCTGCTGCGCTTCAGCAGGAACGCTGGCCCCTGTCAAACATAAGCCGGACGCCATTAGGCCGACTACCAACATTTTTTTGCAAAATCCCTGAAATTTCAAAGGAAATACCTCCAGACTAATTCCGGTTAGACCTTTATAACATAACCTTTAGCTTTTCCGCCGTTAAAAGCTATTATCCTGCTAAGCAGTTTCGCCAACTCCTAAAATAACAGGCAGCTTTAGCAAACAAAGCTGCCTGCGCAATGCTATTTTATAGCTGGATTAATGTTTATTTTTGAACTCGGCCATAAACTTGACCAAAGCTTCCACAGCTTCCAAGGAAGTAGCATTGTAGATAGAAGCGCGGATACCACCCACAGAACGGTGGCCTTTCAGGCCGAGCATTTTATGGGCTTCAGCTTCTTTGGCAAATTCTTTGTCCAAATCATCTGAAGGCGTACGCCAGGTGACATTCATGATCGAGCGGCTGTCAGCAGCGGCGTGGCCTCTATAGAAGCCATTGCTCTCGTCGATGGCCTTGTACAGCATCTCGGCTTTAGCCTGATTCTCTTTGTAAATACCAGCGATACCGCCTTTTTCTTCTTCTAGCCACTTCAAGACTAAGCCGACCATGTAAATTGCAAACACTGGGCAAGTGTTGTACAAAGATTTATTTTCCACATGAGTCTTGTAATTCATCATGATAGGACGGCGATCGTCATCTATCAGTTTCTTATAAAAATCATCGCTCAGAATCGATACGGTGACTCCGGCAGGGCCGATATTCTTTTGAGCGCCGGCATAAACTAAGGCGTATTTAGTGATGTCGATAGGCCGTCCCAAGAAATCGGAAGAGGCATCGCAAACCATGGGCACGCCGTTAGATTTGGGATCGCGCAGGAATTCTACACCGTGAATGGTTTCATTCGAGGTAATGTGGAAATATTTAGCATCAGCGCGAACTTCGTATTCATCGTCAGCCGGAACGCGAGTAAAATTATTCTCCTTATCCGACCAGGCAATCTCTACATTGCCCACTCTCTTAGCTTCAGCTATGGCTTTTTTCGACCAAGTTCCCTGCTCCATATACACAGCAGTGCCGTCCTCGCTCAAAAAATTGACTGGAACCATAGAGAACTGAGTGGTGGCGCCTCCCTGCAGGAACATCACATAATAATTGTCAGGAATATTCAGAATGCGCCGCAAGCGGGCTTCAGCTTCCTTAATAATACCGTCAATAACTTTTCCGCGATGCGAGAGCTCCAGCACCGAAGCACCAGCATTAGGATAGCAGACCAAATCACGGGCAGCTTCTTCTAAAGCAGGCAAAGGCAGCGCGGCGGGACCAGCGGAAAAATTATAAAAGCGCTCATATTGAGACATAACGGAAGAGACCTCCTAGAATGATCCCAATATAATTTAGCGTTACTAAATTACATTGGGAATATTGACTCATGTGCAACTGTCACTTAACCCATGCCCGCCAACAGCCGGCATAGACTAAACGTGAAACCTTAACTCAAATATATTAATTCTTGACCTATTAACTATTAACCTATTAA
>JAUNIO010000009.1:66313-78734 GCA_030535355.1 bacterium
AAATAATATGCGCTCAGTTTTCTTTGCCAAATAGGAAACGCCTGCTTAAATAAGCCACAGTCTTGCCCCCCTCTGTCGCAGCCGCGGCTTCTCCCCCTCCCATCCTTTCGGGGGAGTTAGATAGTTCGCTAGTTAGCTAATCGCTAACTTAACGGGACTTAGTTAAGACTCAATGACATTGGAAATGTTGACTCATATACAACTATCGCCACATCCACACTAACTTGCCCGAGAGGCCAAGTATGCTCACTCTGTTAAATTTAAGGCTAAATCTAAAATCTGACGCGCTACAGGCGCAGCATAGGTACCACCGCTTCCAGCATTTTCCAAGACCACAGCACAAGCTATCCGGGGATTATCATAAGGAGCATAACCTATAAACCAGGCGTGCGGATCTCCTTGAGGATTTTCCGCAGAACCGCTCTTTCCAGCTACGCCTGTGTAAGACAAAGCTGCTAAAGTGCAAGTGCCATATTGCACGGTCTGGCGCATGGCCTCGGCTACCGCCACAGCTGTCTCAGCAGAAATGACTTCCCTGCCATCTTTAATCTCGATCTGCTGTGTCCACAGCCCCCGGCGCATCGAACCTTTATAAAGATGAGGCTCAAGCAAACGGCCTTTATTGGCTATGACCGAAGCTGTCAAGGCCATATGAAGAGGCGATACCAGAAAGTCTGCCTGCCCTATAGCAGCTTCAGCAGCTGAAGAAGGAGCCGTGTCAGAGGCTAAATGCGCTTTGGCAGCTCCAGGGACATCGGGCCAAATGTCCATAAAGCCAAAACGCCGCGCCCATTTATCTATACCCGCGACCCCCAAGCGCATACCCACAGAAGCAAAAGCCATATTGCACGAATAGGCAAAGGCTTCTGTCAAATTGAGCTTACCGTGTGTAGCATTGCAGTTGAGCACAAAATTACCAACATCCATGCTGCCGCTACAGTCGAACTGCTCACCGGGACGGGTCAGGCCCTCCTCTAAAGCACCGGACATCACAATAGTTTTAAAAGTTGAACCCGGCGGATAACGGCTCTGCAAACAGCGTTCCATCAAAGGCGATGATGAAGCTTTATCCATTAGACTTTGCCAGTATTCCGATTCAGACACTCGGTTATTGTCATAAGAAGGACGGCTGACCAGCGCCAGCAGCTCCCCAGTGCGCACATCCATGACCACGGCTGCCCCCAAATAACCGCTCAGCAAATCGTATATCCTCTGCTGCAGCTGACTGTCAATAGTCAGCACAACATCATCGCCCCGCAAATCCCCTTTGGAAATTTGCTGAATTGCCGCAATCGGCTCGCGGGGAACTGTCAAAGCCTTAGTCGCGCCAGAAAAACTGTTATCCAGGCCATCAGAGCCGCAATATCCCACCAGAGAACCGGCAGCTTCTCCTAAAGGATAAATGCGCGCTCGCCCTTCGGAATAGGCCAGTGCCTGTCCCTGCCGATCCAACAAACTGCCGCGAAGTTCCTGAGTCTGCTCTCCCCGCAATTCGTTGGGTTTGGCTAAAATAGAATCGGCCTCTATAACCTGATAACGCACTAAATGGATGAGGGGAGTCAGCAACAATATAGTAAATACCAAGGAAATAATATAAACACGGTATTTTAACGCCATATTACTCCCCCTCTTGCCAAGAGATACGCCATAAGATAGCCATCATAATATAATTGGCTACCAAAGAGGAACCTCCGCGGCTGACGAAGGGCAGCGTGACTCCGGTCATGGGCATCATTTTAGTGCAGCCCCACATAACTATTAATGATTGCCAAGCCCAGAGGATAGCCAGACCCGCCGCTAAAATAGTGCCAAAGCTGTCATTAGCCAGCAAAGATATGCGAAAAGCTCTGGAGCACAGGCAGATTATGATCAAAATCAGCGCGGCCAATCCTATAAGCCCCAGCTCTTCGCCAATCGTGTTAAAAATAAAGTCACTGTCTCCGTCTGGAGTGCAATAAGGCATTCCCAAACCTAGGCCTGTTCCATCCAGCCCGCCGCTGGCCAGCTGATAAAGTCCCTGGAACATTTGGAACCCCTTATTCACGGGATCGCTGAACGGGTCGAGCCAAACTTCAACTCGCGTCTGTACGTGATCAAAATAGCTATAACAGATATACGCCCCCGCTGACGTCAGCGCCGCCCCAACCGCTACCAAATCCTTACGCCCAGTAGCCACATAAAACAGCGCCGTAAAGAGGCCAAAAAGCAGCAGGGCCATGCCCAAATCTTTTTGCAGCACCAACAGCCCTTCGGCAGCCCCCATACAGACTCCCAGCACTAACAGCGCTCGCCGGGCCAGACGCCCAGCCTTGGGACTGATAATTCCCAGACGAATCCACTTGCTGAACTGCCGCAAGTAAGCAGCCAAAAAGACAGCGATGAGTATTTTCACAAATTCGAAGGGCTGCACTCCTGTCGAACCCACAGTAATCCACAGGCGGGCACCGTGACTCTCGCTGCCGATCAGCACTAAGGAAAACTGAAACAGCACCCCCAGCAACAGCACAATATACTTATACCCTTCTAGGACCCGATAATCTCTAAGCAGCAGGGCGACGATAATAAACGCCCCCACTCCGGCAGAAACGTGCCAGGCTTCCCGCAGGGGAACATCGAGCTGGGCTTTGGAAACATAATAGCGCACGATTTCTAGCCAGCCCACGCTGATAAGCGCTGAGCTCAGCGGCATCATGAGCATTTCCGCCCGGCTATTATACAATGCGGTAAATCCCCAGCCTACCCAATATGAAGCCAGCAAGACGCCCACTGCAGGCCAAAGCTGAGGTATATCGCGGCTATCCAGCCCCCAGTTTAGCAGCAAAGCGCCGCAAACCAATAAAAGACTGACGATTAGCTGAGCCAGAGCACTTTGCCCCACGGTCTTCATAAACTATAACCGTCCTAAAAGCGGGTGTAACGGAACACCGCATCGCCAACGGTGAAAACATCGCCGTCGTTGAGCGCCACCGCTTCGCTTATGCGCTGTTCCCCTAGAAAAGTTCCATTGCGGCTGCCGGTATCTTCCAAATAGACCCCGTCTTTATCAGCGAAGATTTTAGCGTGATGGGCTGAAGTAAATCCATCGCGGATTTGAATAGTGCAGCTGCGGTCCCTACCAAAGGTGATAATTTCTTTTTCTATAGGTATGCGCTTGATTTTCGTAGCTGCCCCAGAAATTACTTCTATAAAGCCAGAAGATTCGATCACGGCGTGCAAAGAGGAAAAGGTTGACATGTCCTCATCATCTGACGGCAAATCGACTAGCGTAGGCAAAGCCGACCCAGCTTTGCCGGTATTTTTTGAGCCGGATTTGGGCACTGCCGTCTTGCCAGCTGACATGCTGTCAGCTCCAGACAGACTCGGCACGCCATGACGGGATTTCCCGGAATTATGTGTAGGGATAGCCTCAGCTGAGCGCTGCCAAGCTAACTGCCCCTCTTCCGAAGCACGGCGCAGCGAAGCTATGATATTTTTAGTTACATAATAGACAAAGCCCAAAATTGCCGCTAAAAAAATATATTTTAAGAAATAGAGGATACCGGTAGATACCGGTAATCGGGACAGAACTGTAAAATCTAAGCTCAACGCCTCTCATCCTCCTCAAGCCGCTCTAGTTTCGGGCTTTCTCGTTACAGGCTTTGTCCGCAAATACTTTTCCAGCGCCAAATATTCCCAAGATATGCTAACTAAATGATAGTATCCCCCCTGCCCTCCTATACCTCACTGAGGTCCACTCCAGCCAGGCGGAAATAATTGGGATCGATGCAAAATTCGCGCACTGTTGCCTTGCTGATTTTATTTTCAGTGTACAGCTTCATCAAGCCGACATCCATAGACTGCATACCAAATTCTTTTCCAGTTTGAATATAATTGTTGATCTGGCTAGTTTTGCCCTCACGGATGATATTCGAAAAACCAGTTTCAGCGACAAGTATTTCATGAACAGCCACCCTGCCGCCGCCTTCTTTTTTCAGAAGCTGCTGGGAAATGACCGCTTTGAACGATTCGCTCAGCATGGCGCGGATCGTCTCCTGCTGCTTGGCAGGAAAGACATCGATGATGCGGTCGATAGTCTTAGCCGCTGAGTTGGTATGCAGGGTTGCGAAGACCAGCGCACCTGTTTCCGCAGCTTTTATGGCATTGTAAATCGTATCCAAATCGCGCATTTCGCCAACTAGCACCACGTCAGGGTCTTCGCGCAAAGACGCACGGATAGCATCAGCAAACGAATGGGCTGAGGTTCCCACTTCGCGGTGATCTATAAGACATAAATCGCTGGTATGCGTAAATTCTATAGGGTCCTCGATAGTAATGATATGCGCCTGGCGGTGATGATTGACATAATCGATCATTGATGCCAGCGTCGTTGATTTGCCTGAGCCAGTAGGTCCAGTTACCAAAACTATGCCATTTTTTATCATGGCAATGTCCTTGACCACAGAAGGCAGCTG
The DNA here is from genome assembly GCA_030535355.1 of bacterium. GTDB lineage: Bacteria > Vulcanimicrobiota > Xenobia > Xenobiales > Xenobiaceae > JAFSXO01. Next base: position 70,765 of record JAUNIO010000009.1, read on the forward strand.
CAATTCATCAATGGAAGGAATTTTACTGGGAATTACCCGAAAAACCGCCGCCATTCCCCAGTGCTGCTTAAAATAGTTGCCGCGAAAACGCGCTAGGCCGGGGATCTCGTAAGCAAAATCTAAATTGCCGCTATTTTCAAAATCGGCTACTCTCGCCTCATCTACCAGAGGAAAAAGCAAGGCCCGCGCCCGCTCTTCTGTGAGCACAGGGGCCTGCGAAACGTGCAGGTCTCCGTGTATCCTGAAAATAGGCGGCATCCCCACGGCTAAATGCAAATCCGAGCCATCTTCCTGAACTAAACGGCGCAGCATGCCTTCTAAATCGTAATCATCGGCCAGCTCAATATGCACGGGCGGAATCATCGGCTCCGCGGCAGCCACAGGTGGCTCTTCCGCAAGCGCTGCCGGAGCGGCTGCCGCTACCGCTGCTACCTCAACGGTGTCATTATTATTGGCAGCTGGATTTTCTTTTTTGCGGGTGAAACTTCTAAAAAATGACATGGAATCTTCCTCAAATAACTGCTTTGTCAAACAACTGCTTTAGCTTTGCTCATAATTCAGCCAGCGCTGCAGCCCATACGGTTTTTGGCCTAATTGTGGCCTAATTTTGGCGGTAAGGTGCTTTATTGACAGAACGGGAGCGGGCTTCATCCTTAGATATCACTCCCTCTTCGAATAATTTGAGAATAGCGCTGTCCATAGTGCACATGCCAATTTTACGGCCTGTCTGCATAGACATGGGGATCTGATAAGTCTTACCATCGCGAATAGAATTGGCAATGCTTACGTTGTTGACCAATATCTCAACGGCCACGGCACGGCCTCTGCCATCAGCCCGGGGAATTAGTTGCTGAGCTACAACCCCGCGCAGAGATTCCGAAAGCATAGTGCGGATCTGAGCCTGCTGTTCTATCGGAAAAGCATCTATCAGCCGGTCCACGGTTTTGGCTGCCGAGTTGGTGTGGAGCGTTCCCAGCACCAAGTGGCCAGTCTCGGCAGCTGTAATGGCCAGCGATATAGTTTCCAGGTCGCGCAGCTCTCCCACAAAAATAACGTCGGGATCTTCACGCAGCGCACCTTTCAGCGCCAAAGAAAAAGATTCCACATCCCGCCCTACCTGACGCTGATTGATTAAAGCCTTTTTGTTAATAAACAAATATTCAATAGGGTCTTCAATGGTAATTACGTGCACTGCCCGCGTTTCATTAATTAAATTAATCATGGCCGCAATTGTGGAAGACTTGCCGCACCCCGCCTGTCCAGTCGCCAGCACCAAACCGTGATGATAGCTAATAAATTTTTCCAAAATGCTGGGCATGCTGAGTTCTGCCAAAGTGGGCACCTTGGCTGGAATCGCGCGCATGACGACGTTTATGCCATTTTTCTGGAAGTATGCGTTGCCGCGGTAACGCCATGTGCCGCGTTCAGGACCTAAGTCGATTTCTGCAGAGAAATCTACGTTTTTAGTTTCCAAGAGCTTCATTCTGCCTTCGTCAGAGAGGACTTCACAAGCCAAAGCCGCTACTTCTTCAGGAGAAAGCGGCGCGGCGTCCAAAGTTTTCATCTCTCCATAAACGCGCACTACGGGAGGCACTCCCGAAGCTAGATGCAAATCTGAGCCTCCGCAATCGTGCAAAGCCGCCAGATAATCTACCAAACTAGACATAATGCCTCCCTATTCCCTTGCTGTGTCAAATTCCAAGCAGTTGTGACAGCACATAGGCTTGCGCTATTCTGCAGCAGTTAGGCGGTTTTGCCAGCCCAACCGCATTTCGCGCACGCGTTATGTACGCCATCTTTTAATGAGCTTTTTAATGAGCTGATAGCATAACAAAAATAAAAGATAAGATTCGTTATGAGGCTAAATAGTTCCTGGCATACGGCGCAAACTTAGCCATAGCTTTCCAGTTCCATTTCCTATTTCCAGCAACGCCAATGTCATTTAGTTAAGGCTTGACGACATTATTAAATACTTTGCATACACAATTATCGCTACGTTCATGTTGGCGTACAAGTCGGTATATCACACATGCTAAACCTCGATTTCCCAACAGTTTTAGGCACCATCTCTGTCGCAGTCGCGGCTTCTCCCCCTCCCATCCTTTAGGGGGAGTCAGATAGTTTCGCAAGTTAGCTGATCGCTAACTAAATGATATTACATATGCCGGAAGCAGAATTAACAATGACATTGCTGCCCAATTATGATAAAATCGCTTTCATGCTTTTGCGAAAAAGCATGAAAGCATCATTGCCAGTGCTCAGTTAATAAGCACAATCCCACCGCTTAAAGAAAGCCAACATGTATATGATAACATACAGCCCTCCTGCCGACTGGCATCTCGGTCCTTTTACCGTCAACATCCACAGTTTAATGTTTTTTATAGGAGCCATGGCCGCTTACCTATGGACTTACCGCCGTCTGCCCAAGGAATACCGAGATCACGCTGACAGCTTAGCCTCCTGGATGACCATCTGCGGAATCGCCGGAGCCAGAATTTTGTACGTAGCCCTAAATTTTAACCGCTTAGAATCTCCCCTACATGCTTTTTACATCTGGGAAGGTGGGTTGGTATCCTACGGAGGTTTTATAGGCGCTATAGCGGCCTGGCTACTCTACATCCGCCGCTATAGCTTGCCTATGCCGGTTTTCTGCGCGGCGGCGGCACCTGCATTCTTATTGGGCTGGGGTATCGGCCGCCTAGGCTGTTTTCTGGCATGGAATAACGAATTCGGCGTTCCTACTCAGGTGCCCTGGGCGTTCATAGTCAGCGGAGACGTTCCCCGCCATCCTGTTATGCTATATTTGGCAGCCGGGCACATAGCCATGGCCTTCATCTCCCTGCGCTTAGCTGCGCTCTGGCAGCGCAACCCAACTGGGATAGCTTTGGCAGCCTTCGGAAGCGTGCGCCTAATTCTCGATATTTGGCGGGATTATCAGCCCTATTGGCTGCACTATGGATCTGCTGCCATATCCTTAATATTTGTCATTCTGGGCTGCCTGCTCATTAAACGCCTGCCCGCAGTTTAAAATAAAAGACAAAAAAGAAAAGCCCTCGGCATTTCTCACCAACTGAAAAAAAATGCAGGGCTTACGGCGTCAGACCGCAGCGGACTATTTATGTTTCAAATAAAAGTCATTTATGACGATAAACGATACGGCCGCGGTTTAAATCGTAAGGGGACAGCTCGACCGTAACTTTATCGCCGGGCAAAACGCGAATATAATGACGGCGGATTTTACCAGAGATATGAGCAAGAACAATATGACCATTAGCCAGTTCCACATTAAACTGAGCGTTAGGGAAAGCCTGAACTACCACGCCATCAACTTCAATTCCGGCTTCTTTGCTGGATTCAGTATCCTTAGACAACCTTATTACCTCCAAATATAATGACCAAATCAGCGCTGCTAATCAGATATGTGATGAACTTAAGCGCTATCTAAAAAAAATTTGGTATTTACTATACCAGTGTTAAAAAGTAAAATCAACCCTAACTAAATGATATTACTCAAGGCTTATTATATTTGTCGATTTCATAATCGCTGGGATGCAGCCCTTTGCGGGAGCTATAGAAAGGCTGGTGTTTGGGGATGTTTAAATGATAATGATTATTGCCCCAGCAGCGGACGGTAAACAGCGCTGGTCTATGCGAAGTCTTTTGCAAATACTCATATCCCTTACCTTCATAGCTATTGCCGCGTTTTAAGGCTTGAGCAGCCGGACAAGCCGGCAGAGGTTTGCCGCCAACAAACTGCAAATCAGATAAACTCGCAGGCGCATTTCCCTCATGGCGATGGCAATACACTTCGACAGCTCTGCGTATTTCTTCAACATTAGCCCGGCACTGTTTTAATTCTTCCATAGCGTTAACAGCCCGCTGATACTCCACATAAGCAGGCTGCAGTACAAAGAATATCACCACCACGATATACATCATACCCAGCGGCACGGCATAACTCGTCCGCTTTTTTTCTTTATTCTCAGACATAAACTTCTCCGGATAGAGATGAGGATACCGACCCGGCTACATAGGGTTACGGATTAGGAGATTACGGATTAAGACATCTCACGCACGCGCACTTTGCTGCGCTCAACATATTCGGCTATTTTACCGCCTTTCATATCCTCGCTGGTGACTGCGTCTAAAAATTTGCGATAAGAATCCAAAGCTCCGGATTTATCGCCTGAGAGTTCGTAAGCGCTGGCCAAGATATAATAGCTTTCACAAAAATCGGGCTTAAGCCGGATAGTCTGTTTAAATTCCGAAATAGCCCCCAGCACTTCTTTTTGCTGCAAATATGTCAGCCCTAAAGCAAAGTGAACTCTGAAAGACTGGGGATTAATATCATAAGCTTTCAGCAGCTCGCGCTTGGCTTCTGCATACATGCGATCGGCGCGGTACAGTTCGCCGCGCGCCACAAGTGCCTCAAAATTACCGGGATCGCAGGCAAGCGCCTTTTTCAGGCAATCAGCTGCCGCTAAATGCTGGCCCTTATCTATAAGCTCGCGAGCTTGCCTCACCTGCTCGTCAGCCAAGAAAGTGGCCTCAGCCCGCACATCCCAAAAGATAAAAATTATGAGCATGATGCCGAGGACTATCCACGGAGCGACGGTCCAGATATCTACGCACTTGAGGTACAAAAAATAAATAAGAACGCCGATTAGAACTCCAATTAAGACGATCAAAATTTTTCGGCTAAAAGGAAAATATTTCACACGTCAAATTTTCCAGTTGCACCAAGGCAATCCTGCCCTGCTACATATCACACTACATTAAGGAAAACGCTATGAGTGAAGTTCAAGGCAATTTAAGCGGTTTAAAGCCCAGCGAAAAAAAATCTCTGGAAAAACTCTATCGTCGCAAAATGGGCCAAGAGATCGTTACTGCCGAAGCGGCGCGAACCCTAACAGAGCTTTCTCAAGAGATAGGCAGACAAATAGGCATACTCTGCGACCGCAAGGGACAGATTGTCGCCGTTATCGTAGGCGATGCTAAAGGCATCATGATCGATGATCTCAAACGGTTCCGCGTAGGCCGTTCCCGCTTCCGGGGGGTGCGTTTTTTGCATACGCATTTAACTGACGAAGCTCTAACCCAGGACGATCTCACCGACCTAGCTTTATTGCGCTTCGATACCATCATGGCCATCCAGGCCTTACCCTCAGGGCTGCCTGGAAAGATTCATCTAGGCTGGCTAATTCCCAGCCGCCCGGGAGAATTGCCCTGGCACACGGAAACTATAGATTCTATACACGATCTCTTCATAGATTTTCCAGATTTTATTCACGATTTAGAAAGAGAATTCGCAGAGCATAACCGCGATTCACAGGCCGTGCAAGATGGGCGGCGCCGCGCCGTTTTGGTGGGAGTAACGACAGGTAAAATTGCCCAGTTAGAACAGTCTATGGCCGAATTAAAAGAACTTAGCCTTTCCGCGGGCTTAACGATAGTGCAAACTGTTCTGCAGCACCGCCAAACCTTAAACCCCAAATACGTGGTGGGCAGCGGCAAGCTGACGGAATTGCTGATAACATCTATGCAGGAAGGGGCCGATTTAATCGTCTTCGAAGGTGAGCTCTCTGGCTCACAGATGCGCGCCATCGCTGAATTCGGCGATATTGAAGTTATCGATCGCACCCAATTAATTTTAGATATTTTTGCCAAACGCGCTCACAGCCGTGATGGCAAACTGCAGGTTGAGCTGGCACAGCTAAAGTATAGCCTGCCCCGGCTAGTACTCAAAGACGATTTTCTCTCCCGCATAACAGGCGGCATCGGCGCGAAGGGACCAGGTGAAACCAAATTGGAAATCCTGCGCAGACGGGTTAAAGACCGCATAGCTGTCCTGGAAAAAGAACTCGACGGCATTTCTCAGCAGCGCAAGCTGCGGCGCCGCCAGCGCGTGGGTTCCCAATATGCCAATATAAATTTGGTTGGTTACACCAATGCCGGCAAATCAACGCTTCTCAACACTTTGACCGGTGCTGACGTCTTTGTGGAAAACCGCATGTTCGCGACCCTGGATCCAACTTCACGCCGTTTGCGTTTACCCGACGGTAATACGGTCATAATTACCGATACTGTCGGCTTCATCCAAGATTTGCCCAAAGATTTGGCCAAAGCATTCCGGGCCACCTTAGAAGAGCTGGAAGATGCCGATTTGCTTCTGCACGTGGTTGACGCGTCTAACCCTGGATACGCCGATCAGATAATGGCGGTACAGAACATTATCGAAGAATTAGCCCTCGACGGAATTCCCCAGCTGCTGGTTTTTAATAAAATCGATTTAGTCACGGAAGAAATCCGCCAGGCACTGGCCGAAAACTGGCCCCATGCGCTGCTAGTTTCGGCTCTGCAAATGCCCGCTTTGCAGCCGCTGCTGCAAGCGCTGACGGAACGCCTGCCGTCTATAACTGGCACCCCCACTGCCACAGCCGCGGCTTCTCCCCCTCCCATCCAATTTACTTGAGGTATTTTTTTGTCAATATCAAAAGCCAGGTGCCTGAGGCCTTAGCGATGCTTTGCTTATCTGTATGTGCAGATGATATACTGTGCTTAACTAAATGATATTAACCTTTTTGCTGCGCTTTAGCAATGCGGTCTAGAAGCAGGTGTATTATTTAATATGCGGAATAAATAAGATTGTATTTTTATACACAGTTGGCTTTTATACACAGTTGGCTATCGTAGCTGCAGACAAAAGCTGTAGTAACTGTTTGAGAATATTATTTATCCGTATTTTTTGAGGGTCGTATATGGCTTGGACGTCGGGATTACAGATCAGGGTAACCAGCGGCAACGATACGGGACGCGTTATTCCTCTAAACGCTCCGGAAATTACCCTGGGACGCGCAGTAGAATCCAGTGAGAATTCTCCCAGTTGGATATTATTCACAGAACCAACAGTCTCAAGAATACATGCTTTACTGCAATGGAGTGAAGAGCATCGGGCTTATTTACTCCACCACCGCTCCCGCACCAATCCCACTTTAGTCAATGGTGCCCCCGTAGATATTCATCTTCTGTCGTTCGGTGAATGTGTAGGTTTGGGACTATTAGAATTCGTACTAGAGCCTTGCGAGCAGCGCTCTGGCAAACTAGGTGACGCCGTACAGGCACCCTCCAGCCCAGCTGATATATCAATTCCAGTTATGAACGCCTTAAAAGGTGTCTCTAACGACAACAACCGCGAGGAAAACGCCAGCATCGCCGGATTAGTAGATGCTTCTATGAATGATGCCGCCAAAAACGGAATGCGCTTAATGGTTGCCCAAGGCCCAGATCAAGGGCGGTCCTTTGCCCTTACCGAGCCAGTCCTGGTTATCGGCAGATTGCAGGGGCCTAACGATCAGCGCGCCAGTGCCGGTGTCTTGCTTCACGACTTAACCATTCCCGTGGAACAGGCTTTATTAGTCTGGCAAGACCGCGCTGCTACCTATGGCATCCTGCAGTCGGACAACAGCAACGTCCCCACTAGAATTAGGCGCATTAGCAATGGCGTTCCCCAAGACATAAAAGTACGCTGCGATATACCCACCGTTCTTTACGAAAAAGACGTTATTAAAATCGGTAAAACCTCACTGATTTTACGCCAAGGTGAAGATGGCGGCAGAAATACGCGCCCCGCTGCGCAGCGTACCTCGCAAAGTTTCCCCACTCAGCAAGATTATAGCGAGGAATTAGCCACTACAAGACCTCCGCTGCACCGTTGGAATTCAGACGAAAGTAGCAGTCAAGCACAGCCCAGCGGAGTGCAGCTTCGGCCCGGAAGGCAGAGGGTATCACCAGCTTATCGCCAGCAGCGCGAGCAGCCAGCTCCCTTTAACGGTTACGAAGACGAGAACTACGAACAGGATAATTATCCGCAGTCTGGCCGCTATCAGCAATCAAGAAATTATCCCCAGCAGGGCAACTACACCCGAGACCTCAACGATTCCAACGGCTATCAGCAGCAGGGCGGTTACCCC
>JAUNIO010000064.1 GCA_030535355.1 bacterium
ACCTACGACCGATCGGTTAACAGCCGATTGCTCTACCGCTGAGCTAAGTTGGAATGCTAATTGAACTTTCGTTCAACGGGTTGAATTCTAGCACTAAGTTTAAGAAAAATCAAGAGGCTAATTAAATAAATACGCAATTTTTCTAACTTGGCCGCCCAGCCATATATGCCAATTGTTTACATATAGACAGAGAAAAAGTTTAATCCCGGCAATAGCCTCTGCCCGCTCTCCTGCTACAATTAGGCCATGCTAAGTGCATTTATCCCCAGCAGTTTACCCGCCCTGCCCGAAGAGAACAAGCCATGGCAGATCGCTTACCGCGCTCAGATCAGCCCTGAAATATCCGCCGAAAATATCACCGTCTCCGATTCTGTACAAATCACCGCTGCTGCGGCTACTCCGCCAGAAGTCAGCCCACAGTCAGAGGAGCCGCAGCAGCCCCTGAGCAGCACAGTTTCACCGGTCCCTCCGCCATGGGCGGAAATAAGCACCCCACGCCTCAAAGTTAAACTAAACCAGCCTAACTCTGCCTGTTTGACTGCAGCCAGCGCCGATAATAACTCTGCCCCAGTCCCTGAATGCACAGACACAGCCCAAGCCGCCATACAAGCGTTCGCCACCGCATACCTGGTCAGTGCTGCTTTTGACAAATATTGGCAGGGTGAGCGAAGCTACCGCAAGCCGGGCCAAGAGACCCTGACCATACAGCTTCAGCACCCCGCTGCGCAGCGATGCGGTCCCTTCTACAGAGCGGCTCCAGCGCGGACTATCTACACCAGCAGCACCGCCGTATCTGCCGATCCCGACATTATAGCTCACGAGCAGGGACATGCCATTCTCGACAGCTATTTTCATTACAATACCGGCAATTCATTTACAGCCAGCGCTCACGAAGCCTTTGCCGATGTCACCGCCTTGGTAACCTCTCTGCAAAACGCCCAGATACGCGAAAATATATGCCTGGCCTGGGAAAACGGGCAATATTCCAGCATAGCTTCAGTTATTGGCGAAGGTGCGCTGGAATTGCGGCCCGGAGCACCACCGGCAAGCAAAGGATTGCGCGATTTAGCCTCTGTTCCCGAGGCGATTGCCGAACGCGACTGTGAAGAGCCCCACAAAGCCAGTCAGCGATTCAGCTGCGGTGCCTACGCTGCCCTGCGCGAATTATACGAACGCGAGCGCCAAAGCAGGCCTCAGGAGCCTGCTCTTAGCGCTCTAAAACGGTCAGCTGAACGTTTTAGCACCGATTTTATAAATTCCGTACGCTGGCTGCCCCGGCAGCCTATTATCAGTCAGCGCGATCTAGCCCAGGCCGTTTTACAGGCTAACCGGGAATTGCACGCAGGACAAGAAATCGATATTTATCAGCAAAACTGGAAAAATATCCTATAAAGGTTCTAATATTAGAACAGCAGATCGGCGTGAGCGGCAGCAGTCAATAACAGCAGCAAACCTATATGCCCAATGTCATTTAGTTAAGGCTCGATGACATTGGAAATGTTGACTCATATACAATCATCTCCACGTTTATGCCCGGGTACAAGTTAGCCTATAACATAAGCTAAACCTCGATTCCCCAACAGTCTTGGGCACCCTCTCTGTCGCAGCCGCGACTTCTCCCCCTCCCATCCTTTAGGGGGAGTCAGATAGTTTCGCAAGTTAGCTGATCGATAACTAAATGATATTACCTATATGCCAAAAGCAACGCATAATATGTGTCATATATAACCATAAAAAACAGGCTTACTATAAATACAGCCCAAAAAGCTGCCGTAAGCCTGCTATTGAGTATTGCCCAGTGAGTGCCCAAGGCTTTCGGGCAGCCCTGCGTTAATCGGGGTTGCCCGAAATAAAATTGCCCGAAGTGTCAGGAAAAAACTCAGTTCATAGGGTGATCATAACTAAACGTCTGACCGCTGCGGGTGAATTCGACTTCCCAATCATTAGAGCGTTCGCGCTGGAAGCGGCCATGATTCCTCCAGGTAATTTTGATGCGGTATCTATGGCCTATCACAGCGTTATCGCAGAGTAAAGTATAGCTGCTCTGCCCGGCGTCATCCCACCAGGTATTCTGCCAGGTGCGGCTGGTATCGTTTAGATCGGTAACCTCTATTTTATAAACCCACACACGGCGATCTCGAGGCCCGACATGCATGGCCTTGCCAGCTACCTCAAAATTGCCGCGCTGTATCACAGGCGCCTGTGATGCAGCGGACGATGACGCATGGCGGGTGGATTTTGTTACATTTCCTTCCCGGGACAAAGAGACCTTAAGAGTGCGGGAACTGCCGGGAATAATCGAGACTCTGCCCTGGCCGAGTTTGTAACCGGATTTATATATGCGCACCCCCTGAACCCCGGCAGGAACGCTGTCAAAACGGAAGCTGCCGTCATAGTCGGAATAAGTGCGCGGGCCGCTCTGCAAACGAATTTCTGCGCCAGCCAAAGGGCGGCCCGAGTTGTCGACAACTACGCCGCTGAGTTTGCCCTCCTCGCTATTTTCCGTCCTAGCGGGAACTTGCTGGTAAGGGTCGATCCCCTGAGGGCTGGGAACGGTTGCCGACGGAGACATAGGAAATATATCAGGAATGCCGATCGGCAAATCAGCAAAGGCAGCCGCTGAGCTGAATAACAGCATCAGCAAGCTGACGACACATATTTTAGGCATATTTTTAGCCATGGTATTCCCCTTCGCTTTCAAACTTGTTTGTTAAATACCCAAAGACTCTACAAGCCTTATATGATTTTCCCCCAAATCGGTAAAATTGCCTATACTATCTGGTGAGCAAAACGTTAACATGCTTCACCGAACAAAGACTGCATAGCATCGCCGAGCAAAATGCCGCTCATAGCCTTACGGTATTCAGCTGTGGAGCGAATATCGTCAATAGGGCTAATCTCTGTCTGAATCACCCTGCAGGCTTCCTGCAATGTTTCGCAATTCCAGCCGCCGGACAGCAAAACTTTTTCTGCTTCGGCAGCGCGTTTTACCGTAGCCGCTACCGAACCCAAACCTATGCGCAGATACGTAAACTTACCGTTCTCAAGCACGGCACTAACCGCCAGCGATATTTTGCTGATAGCCATAGCCTTACGGGCCCCCAGCGCTTTCCACGCCCCTTTTATATTAGCGCGGATAGGAATAGAAATACTGTGAATAATTTCATCCTCAGCGCGCACTGTGCGGCGATTTCCCAAAGCATAGCCCTCGATAGGTACGCAGCGCCCGCCGCGCTCCGAAAGCAAATGCACCTGCGCCCCCAAACTAGCCAACGCCGGCAGTGAATCCGCTGCTGGGGAGCCGTTGGCGATATTGCCGCCAATTGTGCCCCGGGCGCGGATTTGTGGCCCTCCCACATTAGCTGCCGCTTCTGCCAGAGCCTGAGCATACTTCTGCACGTCAGAATTAGTATAAATTTCATCAAAAGGCGTACCAGCGCCTATAACCAAACTGCCATCTTGGACAGCAATCCCATGAAGCTCGGGAATATCGGATATATCGAACCAACTCGAGTCAGGAATGAGATTGGCCTTGAGCAAGACCATAAGATCGGTGCCCCCGGCCAAGTACATATACGGCGGCTGGCTGGCTTTCACAGCCTGAAACAATTCCGGCAAAGCCGTACAACGCTTAACGCTGATGCCCATTGTTGCCCTTAGCCTCCCTCTCTATTTTGGCCGCCCTTAAGACTGCCTTAAATATTTTGTGATAGCCTGTGCAGCGGCAGAGGTTGCCGCTCATAGCGTACTTAACTTCATCTAACGTGGGATCGGGATTGCGGTTTAACAAGGCTCGCGCCGACATGACCATGCCGGGTATGCAGTATCCGCACTGCACGCTCCCCTCCTGAAGAAGCATCTCCTGAACGCTGTCCAAACGCCCTTCTGCAGCCATGCCTTCAATGGTTATAATGTTATGCCCCTGCGCCTGTATGGCCATAACCAAACAGGAATCTACGGCCTTGCCGTCCATAAATACCGTGCAGGCGCCACATTCCCCCTTGCCGCAGCCTTCTTTAGTGCCAGTAAGGCCAAAGTCTTCGCGCAGGACATCGAGCAGACGGGCACTGGGATCTATCATCGCTTCTGTGGGTCTACCATTTAGCGTAAACTGCAATCTGTAATTCTTATCCATGGTTCTCTCCTGTATGTAAAGCTTTCCAAACTTTTTCAGGGGTAAGAGGCAGTTCGGTAAAACGCACCCCTATAGCTTTATAAACGGCTTGAGATATAGCTGGCGCAGCTGGAACCATAGGCGTTTCCCCAAAACCTTTGGCACCGTAAGGCCCCCAGGAATAAGGTTCCTCCGCGAAAACCGGCACTATATCGGGCACATCCATGGCGGTAGGAATAATATAAGTCGATAAATTATTATTGAGGATACGGCCATTGCGTATCTGCATATCCTCATACAAAGTATAACCTATACCCTGCAAAGCTCCGCCCTGAGCCTGGCCTTCGCATAAAGAGGGATTGATCACCTTGCCAACTTCATTGCCGCTCACAAATTTATCGAGATGCACCTCGCCGGTATAGGTATCCACTGTCACTTTGGCGGCATTGGCACACCAGGTATATACGGGATAGGAGCTGCCTTTGCCGGTTTTAGCATCGAAATGGCACTTGGGGGCGACCACCCAGCCAGCCTCGGAAAGCTGCACCCCAGCCACCCAGCAGGCACGGACGAGTTCGTTCCATTCTAAGCAGCGCTCTCCTTGGAATTCATCGAGACGGCGGCGCAGATTCGCGCAGGCCTCTACCACAGCGCGTCCTGTAATCATAGTCGTGCGGCTGGCCACCGTAGGCCCGCCTTCGGGAACCATACCTGTCTCCGCACTGATAAAATTAATGCGATCTAAGGGACACTTTAAGGTTTCTGCCGCTATCTGACTGAGCACGGTAATCATACCCTGCCCCATTTCTACGGTGCCAACGCCTATGACCACAGAGCCATCAGCAGCTATTACTACATTGCAAGAACCGTTGTTCAGCGCTCCGCCATTGGCTCCCAAACTGACGCCGTAATAAGCCAAAGATATGCCTACGCCCTGACGGTACCGTCCCGTGTCCTGCGGGCGATCTTTCCATTTATCGTACTCAATTTCCGCTTCAACCTTATCGAGTATCTGCTCTAATCCTACAGATTCCTCAAGATATTGGCCATTAACCGTCGTATCCCCCACATGCAGCATATTGCGCCTTCTGAATTCAAGCGGATCAATACGCAGTTTTTCAGCGACCTGATTCCAGTGGGTTTCATCAACAAAACAGACCTGAGGCTGGCCAAAACCGCGGAAGGCTCCGTTAGGTACAGTATTGGTGCCCACACCATACGAATGCACACGGGCACAGGGTACTTTATACGGCCCTACCGCGTGGAGAAAACCGCGCCACATCACGATTGACGACAGCGTCAGATAAGCTCCGCAGTTGATCAAATGCAGCACATCTACAGCTTTAATTAAACCAGTTTTCCGGTCAACAGCACTCTTAAAAACTACTTTAGAAGGATGCCGTTTGCTCATGCTGTCAAAATCTTCTTCGCGGGAAAGAATCAATTTAACGGGGCGCTGAGTATGATAGCACAGCACCGCCGCCATACAGGCCGGAGTGCTGGGAGCATCTTCTTTGCCTCCAAAACCGCCGCCGGTCACCGTCTGCACCGCGCGCACTTTTTGATAATCAACGCTGAGAATATGAGCTACGCCTTTTTGTACGTAAAAAGGACATTGCATAGAGCTAAAGGCGATATAGCCGCCATAATTATCGGGCATAACTAACGCGCCATTGGTTTCCAGATAAGCGTGTTCTTGGTAACCGGTAATATAAGTATCTTCGGTGATCAGATTGTCGGGATTGGCAAATTCTTCATCAACGCCATCTTCATCGAGATGGAATTGGGTCAAAAACCATTCTTGGGCAAAGCCTTCTTCAATGGTGAGAACAGGAGACAGCTCCTCATATTCGACCACCACAGCCCGGGCAGCAGCCTGCGCCTGCTCAACAGTCTCAGCTGCCACTAAGGCGATGCCTTCCCCGTAATAATCGACCTGGTCTTTAGCCAAAAGGGGCAAATCGCAGGAAACCAAAGGTATGCAGTTATCGCTGGGCACATCCTCCCAGGTCAGCACGGCATGCACACCAGGCATAGCTTTCGCCCGCGAAGTATCAATCCGTTTAATTTTAGCCTTAGCCATGGTACTGCGGGTGACAGCAGCATGGAGCATTCCGGGAAACGAAAGATCGTTGACATAGCGAGCCTGGCCGGTAAGTTTGCTGGGCGCGTCAGGGCGCAGCACAGAATCGCCAACGATATCAAACTGCCTTATAGCGCATTCAGATGAACTCATACCCTCATTCCTTACTTTTTATTATTTTTTATTAGTTTTTTAGTCTATTTTTATAAGTTTTACTAGCTATTTTTCATTTTGCTTCTTCATCGCACAGCTGCATACAAAAAACACATATTATTGAATTACAAACATAATTGCTTCAAGAAAAAAGAGCTTCTCCCTACCTGTATTGCTATTTATATTGCCAATAACCTTGGGCCTTAAATAAATAACCTTGGCCTTTTTCGAGAATCCTGCGGTCATTTATTTAAGAGCACCCGCTGTCAAACCTTTGATAAACTGTTTCTGTATAGCAAAAAAGACTAAAATCAAGGGCAGCATTCCCATTACTGTACCAGCAGCTACTAAACGAAAGTCCGAATCGAACGTTTCAGACAAATAAGCTAGACCCACGCTCAGCGGGTACAGCTCATTGGATTTGAGCACCACTAGAGGCCATAAAAAAGAATTCCAATTGGCAACCGCCGCAAATAGTGCTAAAGTGGCCTGACTAGCCCTGGTAAGAGGAAGCATAATATGCCAAAAAATGCCCCACTCACCACAGCCATCTAAACGCGCCGCATCTTCAAGTTCTGCTGGCACCACGAGGAAAGCTTGGCGCATCAGCAATATACCAAACACGCTAACCGCGCCCGGCAAAACAACGGCAGCCCAAGTATCATATAGGCCCAAAAAGCGAACAGTCGTAAAATTAACGATTTGGTTGGCCTGGGTAGGCAGCATCAGTGCCGCTGCCAGAACCCAAGCTACAGCGCTTTTCCCCCAAAAACTGCGCCGGGCCAGCGGAAACGCCGCCATAGACGCCAAGGCGACTTCTAGAAGAACTCCTCCAGCAGTCAGCAGCAGCGAATTGCCAAAAAAACGCAGCAAAGGAAGCTGTTCGCGCACCTCCCAAAGCTTGCAGTAATACTTGATAGTCAAGCGGGAAGGAAAAAACATTTCCCCTATTGAGGAACTAAAAACTCCGTCAGCGCGCACAGAGACCACCGCTATCCACCAAAATGGCACTACAGCAGCGAGAGCCAGCACGCTTAATGCCAGCCAGCGCAACCAAGATGGGCAGATGCGCGGCATACAGCTAAGTGTCCAAGGGAGCAGCCGCTTCGCCGCGGGAGGACTGCACACAATCAGCGCAGCGTCCATACAAAACCACTACATGATCTTCGACTTCAAAATTCGCGGGGAGATTTAAGTGATGTTCTTCTTTCATGGAACATCCTTCAATTTCATAAACTCTGCCGCAGTTATTGCAGTGAAAATGGTGATGGTGATGCTTGCCCGCTATCTCATAGCGCTGAGCGACGCCGGGAAGCTCTACTGGCTGTAAAGTACCATTTTCTAAAAGCGTCTTGATATTGCGGTAAACAGTAGCTATGCCCAGCGACGGCACCTCAGCTTTGGCCGCCTGAAAAATCTCCTGCGGAGACAAGGGCCTTCCCGCCTCGGTGAGAACTTGCAGAACCACATCGCGCTGCATTGTTTTACGGCGAACTACAGACATTACAACCACCTTTCCCGTACCGTCCAAGACATCGTCAAATAATATCGGACATAGCTTTTTATTATAACCGATTTTTTCACTAATTTCCAACGCATTTTCTTTACAAGCAGCTTAGCAGGTAAGAGCTAAAGAAGTTCGAATCAGTTGTACCGATTTTTTGCAAAGGAGTTCTTAGCGTGAGCCGTTCTGTGCGTTTAACCGCCCAAGCCAACTCAATCGCTGTCCGCTTGACAGCTGAAGAAGACGATATGAACAAAGCCAGAGCTCTCCTCGAAGAAGCTAAAAACTCCTCCCCTCGCGGCACCACTTGGCTGCAGATAGGCCGCGCCTATATGGAGCTAGAAGATTTTTCTGCCAGCCACCAGGCGCTGGCGCAAGCCCGGCAAGACTTAAAGAATAATCCAGCTTTAGAACTTTTCAGCGCTATTTTATGTATTGATGAAAACGAAACTGCGGCAGCTCAGAAACATCTAGACGAACTGCAGCGCCTCTGTCCTGACAATCAGGCCCTGCCAACCGCCAGAGCTCTCTGCCTGCTGCGGCAGAAAAAAATTGCCGATGCCCTAAATATTCTCCGCCATCCTCACAGCGAATCTGAAAAATACGATCTTGCAGTTTCGCCATTGCTAATCAGCCGCCTCGCTTCGGCAGTGGAGATGATTTTACTGCCTCAAGAGCTTCCTCCGAAAGAATTGCTGCAGGCTAAAGGCGGCAGTCAGCACATACAAATCGTTGAAGACAGATCAGCAGAAAGCTGCGAAGAATCGCCCAGTACTGGCGACATTGCGCAATCTCCTGCTGATACCGAGATTCCTAATGCTAACGCTCCTGCTCAAGACCCAGGCATTGCCGATCCTGCCGCCTTTGCCCAAGAGCTTCTGCCCCACCTGCCACAGCTGCCAGATGGAATGGCCGTGGGAGGATTTCGTCTCCGGGGAAGCGGTACAGAGCGCCTGCAGCGTTCCTGGAATCTGCCAGAAAGCGAGCGGTCAAAGCAATTTAAACTAGCCGTTCACGAGCTTTACCAGGCCTACACCGCCTCTCCAACGGCTTATCAGTCGGCTTTTAATCTCGCGGAAGGCTTATTAGCCATGGCTGAATATGGCCGTGAGCGTTCCCTTCCCTACGATGCTTACGCCTTAACACTAGTTAGATTCGCAGAGCAGCTGCTCCGCGAGGCTTTGATCCGCGACAAAGACACCGCCTTTGCCAGCCATTATTTAGCGCGCACTGCTCTTCTGCAGCACCGCTATACCGAAGCTGCAGACTATTGGAAAAGCGCCCTGGATCATTTTGCCAAACTTCCCGAAGCTTATTACGGATTGGGACAGGCCATGATTATGCTCAAAAAAAACCGCTTGGGGCGTCTGTATATTGCTCAGGCAGTCAACTCAGACATGCACCTGCTGCGTGAGCGTTTAGCTGATCTAGAGTATGTGGCTAAGCACCGTACAGACATGGAGCTAGGAGAATAACACGCCATGCAATCCTCAGACGCTGCCAGCACAGCTGCCCTATTTTTGCCTATAGCTGATTTATTGCAGCGCACTGAACAAAAGCTGCAAAAGCTCACTGATTTTTCCGCAGCGATCGGACAGCCTTTGGAGGTATTATCCATCCGCCCAGGCAAACGCCTGCGCCCCGCCTTGCTGCTTCTGTCCGCTTCAATGTTCTCAGCTCCCAGCGAGGACTGTATAACTGCTGCGGCTGCCTTAGAAGCAGTGCATCTAGCCTCGCTGTTTCACGATGACGTAATCGACGAAACCTCTATGCGCCGCGGCAGCGGAACCTTAAATTTCCAGCTAGGCAACAAATATTCTATTCTGATCGGCGATTATATTTTAGCCCAAGCGACTCAGTCCCTAGCCGATATAAGCAACAGTTCCATCATAAGTATCGTCACTCAAGCCGCCCGGGAAATGAGCCGCGGTCAGCTGCTGGAATTGCGGTACAAAGGCGACGCATCTGTGAGCATTGACTGTTATCTCGACATAATCGGAGCTAAAACCGCTTCACTGCTCTCAGCTTGCTGCAGCATAGGCGCTCTTTTAAGCGGTGCCGACGCCAAAGCCCAGAAGAGTTTAGCAGTTTACGGCTTCAATCTAGGCCTAGCCTTTCAGATCACCGATGACCTTCTCGATATATGGGGGGATCCCCAAGTGTTAGGCAAGCCAGTGCTCAGCGACATCAAAGAAAGCAAGTACACCGTGCCACTGCTGTTAGCCCGCGATAAATCCGGCCGCAATGAGCTGACAGCTTTGTTAAAGCAGACGCAGCAGTCCTTTTCACAGTCCCTAGAATCTGAAATATTAGAGTATCTCGATAGGAATGGCGCAAAAGAGCAGACAGCAGCTCTCGCCCGCCACTACGCCGATCTGGCCAGGCAAGCACTTCAGGAAATCAATGCGCAAAACGCGGTTCAGACATTGGCTGGCATAGCGGCATGGGTAGTGGATCGGCAGAACTAATTTTAGGCAGTTTTTTTTCTCTTCCCTTATAACATAAAAAGGAAGTAAAACTCCCCCAAAGAAAATAGCTATATGAGTTTTCCCGTAATAGATGATTCGTTTCCGCGGATAGTTCCATCTTTCCGCCGCCTGGTGAAATTGCTTACCGAATGTGTCGAAGGTGGAGTCGACATAGAGTGCGCCATCAATGAATTTCAGGAATGTGACGCTAATTTAGGGCATTTGCTGAGCAGTTTTATGAATGTCGTGCGCCTGCGCGAAATTCCCCAGGAAAATGGCAAGTTAGTACTGGAAATTATCGGCATTTTCGCCCGTATCAGCTCTTCCATGTCCGACCTGTACAAAAATATGGAAGACAACGACGTAGAAACGGCTGTTGCCAGCGTTGAAGAGATATGCGGCCACTTAAGAGACTTAGAAGAAGCCAATCAGCAACTGCGCGAAGCCGGCCGCAGTAAAGGCATTTATTCCAGTGTGCCGATTATTGACAGTGTTTTGGCCGCAGGTCAATTGATTTTGGACAAAAAGAGCGACTGGGATCTGCTCATGGGGCGTCTGGAATACCTCATCCCCGAATGGAATAAGCTTCTCGAGAATGAAAACTTGCCGTCAGGCGTAGCCGAGCACGACGCCGCTTTGTCAAAGTTAGCCAACTGCGTCAACACCAAAAATTACGATCAGCTGGAAGAGGCCCTAGAAGAGTTCAAAACCACCGGTGAAGCCTTGATGAAAGTGCAGAAAGCCCTTTCCAAGAAAGAAGAGCAGGTGTATGCCTGTCCCCGCTGCGGTGCCAGCTTCACCAAATATGAGCGCAATTGCCCTTCCTGTCATGCCCGTATGCCCGAACCCATCACCGGCACCGCTGCTTTGACCCAAGATGCAGCCATGTTTGAGATGATGCCCGACTACGTGCAGAAGCTTTTTGAGACGACACGGCTGATGTCGCATAACCAAAAGCAATTCTTCGGAGATTTCCGCAAAGCCGTTGAAGGACTGCGCCTGCGCAGTGAAAACGCCCTCACCCAGCTGGAAAACATTTCCAAGAAACAGCCGCAGGCCACGACTCAGGCAGAACGCGAGGCCATGCAAAGCTCCTTTGAGCTGGCAGAAACCGGACTTACCAAATTCTTCAATGCCCTGGAAATTTTCGATTCCATCGTTATCCCCGTAGACCAACAGGCCATAGATGAAGCCCTGGAATTAGTAGTTGCCGGAGTTGAAGACATGCGCCAGATGCACACAGTTGTGCAAGATTTCCGTTCTATCAGCGGCGCCTAGCAAAGTTTATTATTCACACTGCCATGTTCTGTGCTAATAAAACGAGGTTCCTATGGTATTAACATTTCCAGCTATTAATGAAGAAGATTTTCCTCAGATAGTTCCGCCTCTGCGGACCTTGATTGAAGAATTAGCTGATTGTGACGCTAAGGGATTGCCTCTCCACACCGCAGAAGTACATTTGCGGGCGTGCGATTTAGTTCTTTCCGCATTTTTCGAAGGCTATAAAATTAGTCTTACCCATTACGACTATGATGCCAAAGAGATCGAAATGATCGCTGTCGGTTTTGCTATTTTTGAGCGCTTGGGGCAAATATTTACCCTTACCTACCGCTCTCTAAATAACGACGAACACGATCTCACCGTTCTCAATGTCATTACCATTATAGAATCGCTGCGCCAGTTGGAAAATATATTAAGCGAGCAGCGGAAATATCGCTACAGCAAGCCCAAATTGTCTGAGGCTACCGGATTGGATGAGATTCTCCGCGCCGGCAAAGCGGTAGTGGAAGGACGCCGCGACTGGACACAGCTGATCAGCCTGCTGGAGCGGCTGCGCCCTGCCGCTGAAGCCATGTGCAGCAATCCGAACAATCCCCCGAGCGTAGAAGCGCACTGCACAGCACTGGAACAGCTGTTCAACGTCACCGCAAACAAGTTAATTGAAGAGCTTCCTCAGGCTCTAGAAAATCTCAAAGTTACCGGTGAAGCGTTTTTAGCGGTTGATTTTGAAGCTGAAAGGGCCAGTAACGCCCCAGGGTTCGCCTGTCCTATATGCGGCGCTAAAGTACCTCAATGGGATAAAAAATGCCCCTCCTGCAATGCCAAAATGCCGGATCGCTCTTACGAACAGGATGTTTTGCCCACAGAGGTCTTTGAGTTGCCCAAATACCTAGATAAAGCAACAGCAGCAGCAGAAAAATTGCGCGAAGGCTCTATATCCTTCGACGAATTTTATGCCAAAGTACAGGCCGTGATCGATAACGTTTCCTATGTAAACAGCCGTCTAACCGGTATGGCTGTTTACAACAGCGACAGCAGTGCTGAGGAATGTCAGTTGGCCCAAAACCTCCACGATATGCTCACCATCAACAACGACTATCTATCTCATGCTGTAGAGTATTTCCAGGCTCTTGGTCAGACCATGGAAAGCGAAATGCTCGATGCGGGCATGGAATATTTTATTTCCGGAGTAGATGGTATGCGTCAGGCAGCCTTAGAAGCCCGCAAACTAGAACGGCTGCGCGGATGCGCTTCAGCATACTAACCCCGGCCTATAAATTCTATAAAAAATGGACGCTTCTCACCCAAAGAAACGCCCATTTTTTATATTCAGAAAGGTAAGACTTATAAATTAGCGTGGCTGAGCTTTGAGAGAATCCACTTCAAAATAGGGGCCAGCCATATTGATGCCGATGTTTTCTTCCGCAGACGCAGGCCACCCATGAACTTGTACTTTTGCGCCGGACTGCAATTTAGATTCAGACAGCATAGTTTCTAAAGAAGGCCTGCCAGCTGCCGCACGCAAGACCCATGTTTGTTCTGATGTCAGCAAACGCCAGGTTCCACCCTCTAAATCCTCAAACTGCAGCTCGCCTTCCAGAGTCTGCCCAGTATGCTCTTGGGTCTGAGCGCTGGCCATTATTTCCGGCTCAGGAACAGAAGCAGATACGCTCGGATTTGCCTCAGACTGACCATTTTTGCAGCCAACAGCCATGCAACCTAAGAGCAAGACTATAGTCGGCCAACTAATAAAGCTGCGCATACGGCACCTCCTTAGACCGCCCCAGTATTCCCATGTCAGTTAACTGATCGCTAACTAAATAATATCACCCATTATTCTAATTAGTTGCCGCTCCAGAAAGAGACCTGATTGCCACCAGCTGCTTTGGCCTGGCGCAAAGCATCGTCAGCGCGCATAGTCAGCTGTTCAGCATTAGCCGCATCGTGAGGGCTGCCTGCCACACCTATAGAGCAGGTAATGCGCACTTTGCGATTGCCCACAGTAAAAACACAGCCAGAGATTTTTTCGCAGACGCGCTTAGCCGCT
Source organism: bacterium (assembly GCA_030535355.1). GTDB lineage: Bacteria > Vulcanimicrobiota > Xenobia > Xenobiales > Xenobiaceae > JAFSXO01. The sequence continues at coordinate 13,651 of JAUNIO010000064.1, forward strand.
TCCATGGTCGTATTGCGGTCTGAATGATCGAGCAAGAGCGCGAAATTATCCGCTTCTAAACGTGCGAGCACATCGGTTTCTCTGGTAAAGCGGCGAAGCACCTGAACCGTTTCCCGCAAAATATAGTCGCCGGCATCTTTGCCCAGCACTTCGTTGATCTGGGCAAAGCCATCGAGATTGATTAGCATCAAAGAAACCGAATACATATAACGGTTACCGCGCTTTAATTCTTCGCGCATACGCTCTTCTAAAAATACCCCATTATGGCAGCCAGTAAGCACATCATCCAAGCCGTGAGTCACAGCGCGCTGATACAAAATGGAGTTACCCAAAGAAACGCTGGCGACTTCGCAGAAATCGACGAGAAGGTCGAGTTCATCCTCCGTGAAAGCACGGTTCTCGGCGCGTCCCAAATAAACACAGCCAATAGTTTGCGCTGGTGTAGCCAAAGGAGCGACCAGAGCGCTCATTTCCTGAGGAACGACGGTGCTGAGCACAACACCGTTACCCATGTCCAGCTTGCCTTCGTCAATTTTAAAAGAGGTCAGCTTAGAAACCGCATACCCCGGAGCGCCTTCACCGATCTGCAGGCTAAAATTACGGAAGACATCGGTAAAGGGGCTGGCTGCCACTTCAGCAAACAGCTGACGCTGTCCCTGCACATCATCCAACATAAAAATAACACAGCTCTGGCAGGGCAAAAAAGCCTGCAGCTGCTCAGTTAAAGTGAGCAAAGTATCCGACAGAGCCAAACTGCCGGAAAGCTTGCGGGAGACCTCGACCAAGCGGTTTTGGCGTTCCAAGCGCTGCTGAATCATACCCAGTTGGCGCTGTATCTGAATCTTTTCGCGCCGGGCCGTCTGGGAAGCCTCGCGTCCTTGGTCTTCCACCAGCTTTTCCGTATTTTTAATGGTAGCCCGAGCTTCGTTGAGGCGCTGCAAGCTCGTTTCCAGTTCTTCTTTTAAGCTGACGTTAGTGCGCTGCAAGGTGCGCGCCTTGCCTTCGCTCTGATTGAGTTCATCCATAGCCTGCGAGACTTCACTCTTGGCGTTCTGAAGCTCTTTAAATAACAGGTCTTTTTCCCGGCCTAAACGTTCCTCGCTATCTACGCGATCACGGCCTTCGCCTAAAGCTGATACGAACAGCCACAAGAGAAGCAGAGTCGAACCAATTTCAACCGCAGTTAGCTGAACGATATACCACAAATAAGCTTCTTTGCCGTCTTCCATACCTTTGACAAAGGGAAAACACAAAACAGCTCCATAGAACAGACCACCGACGACAAAGAAAGTTATAGCACCGTTATAACCATAGAACAGCCCACAAGTCAGCACCGGCAAAGCCAGGCTAAGCATCAGATAAGCGGGGCCGTAAAAATATGTGAGGAACAGACCCACCAAAAAATCTAAGGCTATTACCGCCATAGACATAGAACTGGCGGTGCGGCTAGAGGCAGTTAAATATCCGGCCAGGATATTATAAAAGATAACAGCAATAGTGATGACTATGGGCATATCAGCCAAAGCTTCAGGAAGCGCATTAAAAGCGCTTTCCGAACTGTGCATCTTGGTGATCACCAAGGCCAAAATAAGTCCTATCAATCGCACTCCGGCGACCAAGAACATCCTTAGACGAGAAGATGCGACGACAGCATTTTGCTCAGCTTCAGATACCATAAACGTACTTCCTCAAAAGTGAAAGGCTAAGCGCCATCACCAGTGTTATATAAATATCCCTAAAAACTTCTGGTAAAAAGTAACTTTTCCTGTAAAGTTTATCTTATCCTATTAAGCCTATTTAGCCTATTTAGTCAGACAGTTCGCAAGTTAGCTGATCACTAACTAAATAAAATTGCCTACTAGACGAATTCCTAATTTGCAGGTAAAATTCAAAGGTTAGGTTGTTGCTGAGGATGTACGTCAGACTGAGATGAACATTCCTCGCTTTTTTTTGGATAAACGCCGCCTGCATTATTGCTATAAACGAGGCTATCGGTATGAGCGAACCCCATCTTCTACCCCAACACATTAAGGCTCTGCGTCTGCTACTGCAGCAGGCTTCTGGATACGCAAGTTTTTTGCAGAAAGTCTTCCGCGAACAACGCTCTCAGTTAGGCAGCGTCATTGCTTCTGCCCGGCCCTATTTCGCCGCCTCTCTGCTAGAGCACTCCTCAGCACCGCTGCTATGGATTACCGCCAACTCTCAGCGCGCCGAACAGCTGTATCAAGACTTGCAGCCTCTGCTCGGCGATGACTGGCAAGCCTTAATATTTCCGGAAATTCACGATGACAATGCCGAAAACTCTGCCTGGCGCCTGCAGGTTTTGCAGACGCTAAACGAGTTAAAAGAAGAGTACGCTAAAGACCTAAACTGGGCGAACCCCAGCTCCCGTCAATTTCGGCAAACAGCGCCTGCGCAGCTGCATCACAAATTAATTATCATAGCCCCGATAGCTGCTCTCTTCAAGCCCACGCTTAACGAAGAGCGCCTGCAAAAAGGCAAGATGGATATTAAGGTCGGCGATACCATAGACATGTCCACATTAGTAGAGCTTCTCTGCTCTGAAGGCTATGAACGCGTGCCTCTAGTGGAAAAACGCGGAGATATAGCGGTACGCGGCGGAATATTGGATATATACCCTCTCACAGGACAGCCTGTACGTTTAGAATTCGACGACGATCAAATTGATGAAATGCGCCACTTCGACATCGATACCCAGTGCACAGTCAGTCTGACCGAGTCTGCAACCCTCATGCCGGCCACTGAATACGCGGACGCCCCAGAGCAGCAAGCCTACTTTACCGACATCTTGGGGCGCATGTTTCCCGAAACCATCGTCTGTCTCGAAGATCGGGATTTGGTGATGCAGGAAGCCCGCGAATATTATGAAGAATGGACCGCAGAGAAGGGCAGCCTAGGGACCGAAGATGAGGAAGGCCAAGCCGTTGTCGCCCACGTGCGCAGTTTATTGGAAGATTTCCGGCAGATAGACGTCGGCACTTGGCCCAGTGAAGAAAATGCGGGCAGCGCTTATGACGTTCCCTTCAGCAAGCTACCGATTTTTGAGCGCAGTATCCAAGACCTGCTGGACATCCTGCCCCAATGGCAGAAAGAGAATGCCCGCACCGTGATTATCACACGCCAAGCCAAACGCCTGCAGGAGCTGCTGGCCGAAAACGGCATCCTCAATGTGCGCTGCGGAGACAGCGCCGATCTGCTAAAAAATCCCCTGCAGTTCGGACAGATTTGGCTGCTAAGCGGCTATCAGGCCGAAGGCTGGCAGCTGCAGCTGCAGGACGGCCAGCTGCGCCTGCTCACCGACCGCGAGCTTACCGGCCAGCGCCGTCTTCGCTACAGCGTGCAGCAGAGCAACAGACGCCGCCATGAACTGCATCTCGACGAGCTCAGCCCCGGTGATTATGTAGTCCACGTCAATTACGGCATAGGCCGCTATGACGGTGTCTTTAACGAAGAAGTTCAGGGAGTGTGCCGCGACATGCTGCGCGTGGCGTTCAGCGACGGCAGCGTTTCCATCACCGTAGATAGCATAGATAAGCTGCAGAAATACCACGCTTTAAAAGATGTGACTCCCAGCCTATCCCGTCTGCAGGGCAAAAAATGGAGTCAGGCCAAAAGCAAGTCTTTAGCCAGCGCTCATGAGATAGCCCAGGAGCTCTTGAAAATAGCCGCTATGCGCGAAAAGGCCGGCGGGTTCCCTTACCAGATGGATTCCCCCTGGATCCGCGATTTTGTCCAGGCCTTTCCTTACGTGGAAACTCCCGATCAGCACAAAGCTATCGAAGATGTAATGAACGATCTGCGCCGCGAACGCCCTATGGACCGTTTAATCTGCGGTGATGTGGGCTTCGGCAAAACAGAAGTTGCCCTGCGCGCAGCTTTTGTAGTGGCCATAGAAGGACGTCAGGTGGCAGTCTTGGCCCCTACTACAGTGCTGGCGCAGCAGCATTATCAAACTTTTAAAGAGCGCATGGCTTCTTTCCCCGTGCATTTAGAGCTGCTCTCCCGGGTCAAGACCGCCAAAGAGCAAAAAGATATTCTCAAACGCCTGGAAGACGGACAGATCGACATCATCATCGGCACCCACCGCCTTCTGTCCAAAGACGTGCATTTTAAAAATCTGGGGCTAATCGTCGTAGATGAAGAGCATCGCTTCGGCGTTACCCACAAAGAGCGCCTGAAAGAGCTGCGCTCCAATGTCGATGTGCTGACTATGAGCGCTACGCCCATTCCCCGCACTTTGCAAATGTCGCTGTACGGCATACGCGGGCTTTCTTTGATCGAAACACCCCCAGCCGAACGCTTGCCCATTAAAACTTTTCTAAAGCAGAGAGACAACGAAACGATCAGGGTCAGCATTTTGCGCGAGCTGCACCGCGAAGGGCAGGTTTTTTATCTGCATAACCGCATCAAAGATATAGATTATGAGTACACGCGCCTGCAGAAGCTGGTTCCCCAGGCGCGCATACGCGTAGCCCACGGACAGATGAACCCCAAAGAGCTGGAGCAGATCATGCTCGATTTCTATGACGGCCAGTTTGACGTGCTCATCAGCACCACCATCATCGAAAACGGTTTGGACATTCCCAACGTCAACACCATTATCATCGATAATGCGCACATGTTCGGTTTAGCGCAGCTCTACCAGCTGAGGGGCCGCGTGGGCCGCTCCACCAAACAGGGCTATTGTTACCTGCTTATCCCCTCTATCTCGCGCATCAACGAAAACGCTGTCACGCGTCTGGAGACACTGCGCGATTTTACCAAACTAGGCGATGGCTACCGCATAGCCCGCCGCGATATGGAACTGCGCGGTGCCGGAGATATTTTAGGTTCCCGGCAGTCCGGGCATGTAGCTGCGGTGGGCTTTGAGCTCTACTGCCAAATGCTGCGCGAAGCTTTGGAGGAAATGAGCGGCAAAGTCCCCGAGGCCTCCCATCGTTCCAGCGACTCAACCCGCATAGACCGCATTCCTGTCTCCACGGGAATTCCCGATTCATACCTAGATGACGCTGGGCAAAAGGTGTCATTTTACAAGCGCATCGCCAGTGCCAGCTTAGAAGAACTGCAGCGGATAGGCGCGGAACTAACCGACCGTTTTGGCGAAATGCCTGAAACCACCAGCAACCTTTTGAGCTTAGTCGCCATCAAGCGCAAAGGTACCGATCTCTTGATTATGGAAATTCGCATCGCAGACGGTATATTATATCTGCACATGCCTTTAGCTTCTAGGCAGGGAATCGAACAGGCCTTGAGCTATACCCAGCGCCGCCGTCTCAATAAAATCGTTCCCGATTGGCAGCCGCATTGGTACGACCGAGAAAAAATGCTAGTCTTCAGCGGCTTATACGGCATCGCCGCAGGGCACACCGAATACCCGCCTTCATCTGTGCTGCTTGGCAATATAAACGCCATTCTCGATGAACTGGCAGCATGGTAAGGAGTAGGACACTATGGCAAGGCACACCAAGATGAGCACAGCTATTCTGACGCTTTTAGCCCTCACCGCCAGCGGATTGGCCGGCTGCCGCAACCAGACGCCCGAAACAGACGGGCAAGAACGAAGTCTTACCTCCCCACCCTCTGTTTCCTCCAGTGCTCTTCTGCCCATTGAAACAATTGACGGTCAGGCTGCCTGGGATTACGTCAAATTCCAGACCGATTTAGGTCCGCGCCCTGCGGGAAGCCCGGCTTCTCAGAAGTTAGCCGACGCTTTAACCCAGCGTCTCAAATCTTACGGGTATCAGACAGAGTTGCAAAAATTTATCCCCCACACACCAGATGGCCCCATTGAGATGCGCAACGTACTCGCATCCAAAGCGGGCCAAATACCTCAGCGATTTATCATAGGTGCCCATTACGACACTAAGCGCTTCAGCGACTGCCGCTTTGTGGGGGCCAACGACGGGGGGTCGGGCGTAGCCGTGGCCTTAGAAATAGCCAAGATACTGGCTAAAGCTCCTCTGCGCCACAGCGTACAATTCGTCTTTTTCGACGGTGAAGAAGCCATACAGCACTGGGGACCTAAAGACAGCCTTTACGGCAGCCGCTTTTTTGTGCAGCACGCGCTCCACAATCAAACCGCCGCCTCGATAAAAGCGGTTTTCATTCTGGATATGGTAGGAGACAAGCAGCTGCAACTCAGCGAAGAATATTTTTCCACACCGGTTTTGCGCGAGCAGCTGCGCTTCGCGGCCCAGGAACTAAACCTGCAGCAATATCTGCCCTCTCAGCGGCAGACGGCCATTGAAGACGATCATCTGCCCTTTATAGAACAGTCGATTCCGGCCATAGACGTAATAGGTTTCTATACTTCAGCAGAAGGGGTGTACCCAGAATATTGGCATACACCAGAGGACACTCTGGACAAGGTTTCCCCGGAAAGCCTTTCCGCAGCGGGCAGCATCGTGCTGCGCACGCTGCGCCGCCTGGATGAAGTCAGTTCTGTTCCCTAAGATTAACGCATTTGTTTCTTCTCCTGCGGAGATACAGTCCGCGACAGCAAAACTGCTTTCCTCCATAATCAATAAGCCTTGCTCCAGGGCAGGACGCCGCCGGGCAGGCTAATTGATTAGTTTTTTACCAGCAAGAAGCGCTTGGGCTTCGGGCAAGGCTAATTGATAGCCCTAGCTCCCCAAGGACTGCCGGTAGCGGTACCGTTATAGTAGATATGCGGTACGTTGAGAAACGCCCGGACACCAATCGAGGTCACACTATTTGGGATGATCACATAAGTCAAACTAATGCACTGAGAAAACGCCCGGACACCAATCGAGGTCACACTATTTGGGATAGTTACGGATGTTAAAGCATGGCACTGTTCAAACGCTCTGTCACCAATCGAGGTCACACTATTCGGGATGATCACAGAAGTCAAACTGCTGCAACCATAAAACGCAGAGGAATCAATCGAAATCACACCCTTCGGGATGGTCACAGAAGTTAAACCACTGCAATCACTAAACACTGATTCAGCAATCGAGGTCACACTATTTGGGATGGTCACGGAAGTTAAACTAATGCACTTACCAAACGCACCTTTACCAATCGAGGTCACACCATTCGGAATGGTCACGGAAGTTAAACCACTGCACTTTTCAAACGCCCAGGCACCAATCGAGGTCACACTATTTGGGATGGTCACGGACTTTAAACCACTGCATCCAGAAAACGCAGAGGAATCAATCGAGGTCACACCATCCGGGATGGTCACAGAAGTTAAACTGCTGCAATCCAAAAACGCAGAGCTACCAATCGAGGTCACACCATCCGGGATGGTCACAGAAGTTAAGCTACTGCATCCATAAAACGTACGGTTAGCAATCGAGGTCACACCCTCCGGGATGGTCACAGAGGTCAAACTACTGCAATCCAAAAA
>JAUNIO010000065.1 GCA_030535355.1 bacterium
CTGCTCGTTCCGAACGCCAGAAGATATTAGCACTTTGCAGAGTGCATGTCAAGAGAGGTCTGCCGTTATTTTTCGTTCGAACCTGACTTCGCCTAGAGATGCCCTAGCGCCTTCTGAATAAAGGCTCATCAATAGCACATTGAACATTGATAATTGCCGTTATAATCAGGGGCATTCATAGCAGCTAGCCAGAGGCAAAGCGTAGGCGACCTAGACAACGCTTAAGCAAATGTAAAAATCTGCTTAGCTCTCTGCATGTTATGAATAATTTTTACTCCAAAAGGACAGCGAGACAAACAAGCGCCGCACTGCAAACACTCATCTGCGCGATGTTCCAAAGCCAGATAATGCTCGCGGACTGTTTCCGGCATTTTTTCCTGCATAACAGCCAAGTCCAAAAGTTTATTGACCATCGCTATGTCTATACCAGCGGCACACGGCGCACAATGTCCGCAATAGGTACATTGCCCGTAATAAGAATGGCGCGGAGCCTGCGCCAGCACACTGGCATAATCGCGCTCATCTGACGAAGAAATCTCGTAAGCTACAGCATCATCGACGTGCTTAATATCACCAAAACCGACCATGACAGAACTCACTGCTGGCCGCGTCAAAGCGTAATGAATACACTGCACGGGGGTTAACGCCACGCCGAAAGGAGACGTTTGTTCATTAAATAAACGCCCCCCTGCAAATCCTTTCATAACAGTAACGCCAACTTCACGGCGCTGGCAAAGCTGATAAAGCGCGGCGCGCTCTGGGGCGATGCCAGCTAAAGTCTCATCTTGGAAAACCGCATCCTCAAACAGCTGCATGACATCTTCGACAGGGGGCAAAATATCATATGCCGGATTGACGCTGAACAGCAGAACATCTAACAGCCCTGTTTCCACAGCTTTTATAGCGACTTCAGGATTATGAGAGCTCATGCCTACAGCGCGAATCAGCCCCTTTTGCTTGCACTCTTGAACATATTCCATAAACTCGCCTTGAAAAACGCCATTGAGATCGCTGATCTCGTCGACATAGTGAATCATGCCTATATCAATATAATCGGTCTTCATCCTTCTTAGCAAATCCTCAAAAGCAGACCGAACTTTATTCATATCGCGGGAGCGCTTATATTGGCCATTTTCCCAGATAGAACCGAAATGGCCTTCGATCAGCCATTCATTTCTATGATCGTGTATAGCAGACCCGATGTTGGAGCGCGTCGAAGGGTTGGACATATAACAGTCTAAAATATTAATACCTTTATCAAAGCAATAATCTAATATTTGGCAAGTCTGCGCTAAATCCAGTCTATCAAGCCATTCTCCGCCTACGCCAATTTCACTCACCTTAAAGCCGGTGCGGCCTAACTCTCTATATCGCAACTGCATTCCCCCGATTTATTTACTAACCATACGCTCATATTTTTAGCTATAGCTCAAGGTATTATAACGTTATGATTAATAGCGCACCGCTGATACAACAGCCCACAATACAGCTATTTTACTGCAAATACACTATTGTTTTATAGTACCTTCTTTCCATACAAACATATCTGCTCCTGGTTCAATTTAGCAACCAGTAAAGCTAGCACAAAACTTTCCACAAGTCTTCCCCGCTGTCATTTGCTTCTCCGTATCTCCACAGTTACACCAAAATATATTCATGAGCTTGCCCTAGGCTAACGCAGTTCCGATTAACCCTAAACAGCAGGTTGTAACTTAGACATTTAGAATATAATAAGGTTATATTTAGCACGATTGCATAGATTTCCAGATAGGCAAAGCGTATGAACGTTCAGCTTATGCTCAGGAGTACATTTTGAAGGATATAATAATTATTGGCGCCGGTACCGCAGGATTAACTCTGGCTTACTATCTTTGCCAAGCCGGTTTGCCTGTAACTGTGATCGAAAGGGAGAATGAAGTTGGCGGGCTAGCGCGCACATTTCATTACCGCGATCAATGGCACTTTGACATAGGTCCTCACCGCTTTTATGCGGCAAATCCTCTGGTGTATAATTTCCTGCGAGCCGTACAGGACCACGATTTTTTAGAGATTCCCCGCTTTTCTTCAGTCTATTTCATGGGCTATTACCATAAATGGCCGCTGCGCCTAAAAACGCTAACTAAACTTCCTCCGCTCTTAGCATTGCGCGCAGGCATTGATTTACTTTGCAAAAACCGCAGTTACCGGGCAGATGATCTATCTTTTCGCAATTACACTTTACAGCGCTACGGCAAAACTCTATATCAGGCGTTCTTTCAGGATTATACCGAAAAGTTTGTAGGGCTGAAAGCAGAAGCGATCCACAGAGACTGGGCCAAGATTGGTATCGAACGAGCCACTGTCGACAAAAGCGCCGAAACCACGTCGCTCAGCAAGATATTTAAACAGATGCTTTTGCCACAGCAAAGCAAACAAACATTTCTCTATCCACGTTTTGGAGGTATACAAACCTTCTGGCAGTTATGCGCCCAGCAAATTGAAGCTATGGGCGGGCACATACTGACGGGTATTCGCCCTCTAAAACTGCTTACAGAAGGCACACGAATAAGCGCCGTAATCACAGAGCAAGGAGAATTGCCCTGCGAGCACTTATCTTGGAGCGCTCCTATAAACGAGCTGAACTCTCTGCTAAATATGCCTTTGGCTAACCTTACCTTCCGCTCTCATATAATCTGCAACGTTATGCTGGCATATCCGCCTAGCCACGATTTCCAATGGTGCTACTACGGGGCTAAAAAATTAATATTTTCCCGCATGACCAACCCCGCGACTTTTTCCCCTGACACAATACCTGAAGGTAAGGGAGCTCTGTGCCTGGAGATAGCCTGCCAAGAAGGCGACGGCATATGGCAGAACCCAGAAGCGCTGCGTCAGCGCATTATAGAAGAAATGGTACAAGTCGGTATTATAGAGTCTGCCAAGCAGATCGAAGACATGCGCTTTGAAAAAGTTGCCAATGCTTACCCCGTATATCATCTGGATTATATAAAAGAATTAGAGCGCAATGATAGTAATTTAAGCCAGTGGTCCAATGTGCATTTGTTGGGACGCACAGGCAAATTTTGGTATAATAACATGGATCATTCCATAGAGAACGCCTGTGATCAGGCTTTAAGCCTTTTGCAGGGCTTGCATGATACCTCTCCTGAGATACGGCACGTCACGCAAATTTTGACCGAACCTCCGCAGACTCTTCCTCTGGGCGATCTGTCCAACTGAAGATATGTACTGAAACAGTGAAACAGTAAAGGACCATATTATGTCAATATTACCGCCAAAATTCCCCATCTGCCGCTTATCTCTTTCGGTAGGCATGAAAGATATTAAATGGATGATGGGGCAGATCAGTTCTGCCCGCGAAGAGGAGATCCACTATTTTGAAGAGGAATTCGCCGAACGGCAAGAACTGCTAAAAGCATTTTATGTAACTTCGGCCAAAGCAGCTTTTTATGAAACTTTACAGGCTTTGAATCTGCCTCCCAAGTCACGCATTCTCATGCCAAACTGGATGAATCCCGCCATGGCTGCCATGGTGATCGCCGCAGGTCATTTTCCCCGTTTAGTTGATGTGGATGAAGGTACCTGGACTATAGGTTCACAGATTAGAGACTTAGAAGACGTCATGTGGGGAGGCGTAGGTGCCTTGCTCATTTCTCATATGTACGGCTGCCCTGCCCCTCTGCGGATGCTGGAAGAGGAAGCCAACAAGCGCAAAATCCCTATTTTAGAGGACTGTACCCAAGGTTTTGGAGCTGACTGCGGCGGCCGCGTCACGGGGTCGTCAGGCTTAGCCTCATTTTACTCCTTCGATATTACCAACAATTTATCTACTCTCGGCGGCGGTATGCTGGGAGTACGCGGTCCCGTTCTCGCCGACAAACTCTCCAATATACGTTCTAGGGCTCAGATTGCCGAAAACAAATCTGCTTACACTTTGGCCACCAAAGCGCTCTCTCTAAGTACAGCCACTTCAAAATACGGCTTTGGAGTGGGCGTTTATCCCATGCTGGCCTTAAGCCGCAAATTTTTAGGCCAAGATATGCTGTACTCTCAGCTCAAAGAAGAAGTCACCACTGCTCCCCCGGCTATCATGGGAGTACCCGCACCTTGTCAGGCCGCTTTAGGAAGGCGAATGCTACAGAAAGTAGACGAGCGCAACAAAGGCTGCAACCTCGTGGGCACCCGGCTTTTAAAACTATTAAAGGCTAAACGCATTCCTCACATGGGGCTGCCCAGCCTACCCGATCAGGGAACACATATTTTTACCAATTTTGTGGTTACATTTCCGCGGCCCCAGCAGTTGGCGCAAAAACTCTTCGAAAAAGGCATAGATACTTCGCTGGGATACTTCTGCCCCATTCACTCTATGGAACTTTTCGGCTCTAAGGTCTCCTGCCTCACCTCTACCACTGTTTCCGATCGCCTAGGAGATGAACAGCTGCATCTTCCTGTCTATCCTGAACTTACCGACGAACAGCTGCAATATATAGCCAATTCCGTAGCGGAGAGCTGTGCCGAAGTAGCCGAAGATATGCGCTTGGAAGAGTAATATCAAGGCAGGATATTATACATTCCATAGAATTATATAGTGTTATCGTCGCAATCAGACTATATTGGGAAAGAGATAATAATCATGCTACAAAAGATTTTATCAGGACGATCTTTAGCGCTCATTGCAGTTATTTTGGCGTTAACTGCCACTATGGTACAGGCTGCTGCTACTTATACGTATGAAGGCACTTTAGTTGAAATTAAAGACCGCAACATAACAGTAGTCAATAACGAAGAAAAAGTTGTTATCCACGCTGTAGTACCGCCAAATATCCACTTAGCACCGGCTTTTACTCCAGGAGATAAAGTCTTTATGGTTCTGACAAAGACCAATTACGGCTTGTGGAACGTAGTAAAAATGCGCAAAATCAACTAAAATAGTTACACAGCTAGTGCAGCTGGGAGGTATATGTGGGACGTTTTGGCTGGCTGGAATTTTCCGATTCTAAAGAGGAACAAAAGCCGAAGATTCCTGCTCCTGCTGCACCAAGCTCTAATATGGTGTCGTTGGATCTGGTAGCTAATGCCAACGACTTTTTTTTTGCTGGTTTATACTCTAAAGCTCTGCGCGAATACAGCAGAGCCATAAATGAAGATAAAAGCAACCGAATAGCCTGGACGCGCCAGACATTATGCCAGGTTGCCCTTCATGAATATACGCAGGCCATTGTCTGGGCGCAAAAGTGCGTAGAAGTCTTTCCGGACGATCCCCAAGCCCTAAGCTCACTGGCTTTCGCTAAAAGTTGGCGGCCAAATTATTGGCACGAACTGCCAGAGCTCATGGCCCAAGTTGAGCAAAAAAGCTGCGGCTATTATTCCCCGCAAATGCAGTTTGACAAAGCTGTCTGTTTATTTGCCCTACAACAAAATGATGCAGGGCAGAAAACCATATGTTCTATGCTCGACAGTCTGGAAAGCCACCTTGAGCAAGTTCACTGGATGCTGATCTGTGCAGCTTTTTATTTAGAGGTGAGAGCTGCTGAATGTGCCTGTATCCTCTTAGAGTCCCTGGAAAAAGAACACTCATTAAATTCTTACGGGCTAAGCTTATGGATTAAAGCTGAATGGCTGCGCAACGATTCTGACAAAGCACACCTGTTGCTCAGAGCGCTGCGCCGGCGCGATCCTAAAGCAGAAGATATTTACAATATAGCTGACTTTTTTAAGCAAAACCCAGTCCAGCAAGGAGGGTCTATGTTCAATTATCTTAGCCAGCTGTTCGGCAAGCTCATGGATTAGTTTAAAAACAGGGAAACACTGATTTAATCAGTGTTTCCTAGCTATAAAATATGCAGGTCACGCGGAAGGCTAAAAATCGTCATCGGCTTTGTTGCGATATAATTCGCCTAAAAGATTGCCGGAAGCTTTGCGGGCCCTCTGTTTGCGTCCTTCAATTTCCTTGCGCAGAGCGACCAGCTCATCGCGCACTTCTTCAATCGTGCGGTAGCGCCCGCTGGCATCATAGCGCAAACATTTAGCCAAAGTTGATTCCAGCCAATGGTCCGCTTCCGGACGCAGTTCTCGCAGTAATGGAATATCAAAGCGCATACGCGCTAAATCGGCTTGGGTCAAAGCCCAATACAGCGTAGCTCCGAAAGAATAAATATCGCCGCGCAAATCGCAGTCAAAACGGGTATATTTTTCCGGGGGCGCAAAACCGGGGCTTACCATAGCAAATGTGCGCGGATTCCGGACCGGGGACAGATAACGGGCCACACCAAAATCAATGATTTTTACTTCATTATCATAGGTGATCATCACATTGGAAGGCTTTAAATCCCCTAAAAGCACGGGGTACGGCTTAATGCTATGTAGATATACCATAATATCCGCCAGCTGTATTCCCCAATCGATCACCCGTTCCTGAGGAACTTCGCCTTCTTCCTGAACGGCCTGTTTCATGGTTTTGCCGGCTACCCATTCCATAACTATGTAATAGAAGGCACCTTCAGCAAAAAACTCCACAATACTGGGCAGACCCTTATGATTCAGCTGCATAAGAAAGGCAGCTTCCTGCAAAAAAGACGAGTTTAGATCGCGATATTCCTCAGGGCTAAATCCCTCAGTGGAAATCGCTTTAACTGCTACCAGCATGCCACGCTGAGCCGTATCGCGAGCCAAATAGACCGTAGCAAAACTGCCATGCCCCAAATTGCTAACCAAAACGTAGCGGTTGCGTAAAACTGGAAGATCGTTTGCTTTCCCTGTCATGATAATCCTCGTTATAGTTTATACTGCATCTTGCGCACTCTCACCTTCTTGTAAACAGAATCTTAACAAAATATACCCAAACGGCATATATAAAAGCCTGAGACAATGCAGCATCTCAGGCTTCTTTAAAAAGGCTAGACTTGGTAGTTACGCCAATTTGGCTACGGCTTCCTTGACAGCTTCAACCAGCTTGGTATACGCGACAGCAAACTTGTCCACGCCTTCACTCATCAAAGTATTCTCGGTAATGTCGCTGAGGTCAAATCCTTCAGCGCTGAAAGCATCTATAACTTTGTGAGCATCAGCAATATGTTCCGCAGTCAGAGTCTGGGCAATTACGCCATGATCATCAAAGGCCGTTACAGTATTGTCTGGCATCGTGTTCACACAATTGGCGCCAATCAGCTCGTCCACATAAATTGTGTCTTTGTAATGGGGATTCTTGGTACTGGTACTGGCCCACAAAGGACGCTGCACGGCAGCTCCAGCTTTTTTCAAAGCCAGCCAGCGAGGTTCGCTTGTGCGCTTTAAGAACAGCTCATAGGCCAAGCGGGCATTGGCGACAGCTATTTTACCGCGGTACTGCTGATAACGCTCGGCCAAAGCCGGATCGTCCTGAATTCTCTTATCCATGCGCTTATCTGCTTCAGTATCTACGCGGCTTATAAAGAAACTAGCCACGGAATTTACGCCCTCTAAGCTCTTGCCGTCCTGAATTCGTTTTTCCAAACCTTTCATCCAGGCGTCGATCACCGCATCATACTGGGCTACAGAAAAAAGCAAAGTCACATTAACGCTGACACCAGCAGCGATCAATTCGGTAACGACTGGGAATCCTTCCGGCGTGGCAGGCACTTTGATCATCAGATTGGGACGGTTCACGCGCTCCACTAATTCACGGGCCTGTTTCAGACTGGCTTCAGTATCTTTGGCTTTAGTGGGATCGAGCTCTAGACTGACAAAGCCATCTTCACCTTGGGATTCTTTATAAAGTTCCATAAAGATGTCACAGGCTGTGCGCACATCATTTACCATTATTTCCCAAACAATAGCTTCAGCATCCAGTCCGCGCTTAGCCATTTCCGCTATAGCTTCGTTATATATCTGGCCTTTAGTAATGGCCGCCTGAAAAATCGAAGGATTAGAGGTCTGTCCGCGCACACCGCCTTCTTTGATCAATTTGGCCAGCGAACCATCGGCAAACATCTCGCGTTTTAAATTGTCCAGCCAGGGGCTAACTCCAGCTTCATGCAACTTTACTAACAATCCGGACATTGATAACTCCTTGTTATAACTAGTGACCCTCTAGGGCAAACCTCAAAAAGCCTCAAGGCCTGTTCTAGAGGGCTATCATCAATTAATGCAGCAGTTCTTTAGCTTTAGCTGCTACATTGCTAGCCGTCAAGGCAAATTTTTCATAAAGGGTTTCATAGGGAGCAGAAGCCCCAAAACGATCGAGGCCTACCGCACAGCCTTTTTCACCCACCCAGCGCATCCAGCCGAAAGTGCTGCCTGCTTCTACAGAGACCCGCGCAGTTACCGCAGAGGGCAGAACGCTTTCGCGGTATTCGGCACTTTGCTTCGCAAAAAGCTCCCAAGAAGGCATACTCACAACGCGGGCAGCAATGCCTTCAGCTTCTAATTCTGCTTGAGCTTCCAGACAGATATGCACTTCAGAGCCAGTGCCGATCAAAATTACCTGAGGTACTTTCGCCGATGCTTCAGACAAAATGTAAGCTCCCTGTTTAAGTCCAGAAGCAGCCCCATATTTATTGCGATCCAGTGTCGGCACATTCTGACGGGTGAGCGCCAGACCGACAGGCCCTCCCACACCTTCTACAGCGACTTTCCATGCTTCTGCCACTTCATTGGCGTCACAGGGGCGGATCATAGTTAAATTAGGTATAGCCCGCAAGGCTGCCAGATGCTCTACAGGCTGATGCGTAGGGCCATCTTCTCCTAAACCGATGCTGTCATGCGTCCATACATAAACAGCATTAGTGCCCATCAGAGCCGCTAAGCGCACAGCGCCGCGCATATAGTCGGAGAACACCAAAAAAGTAGCTCCGTAAGGAATCATAGCTCCATGCAAAGCCATACCATTGAGGACAGCTCCCATACCGTGCTCGCGGATGCCAAAGTGAATATTGCGCCCTTCGGGAGCTTCTTTGCTCTGAGAAGCTGATCCATCTATGAGCGTTTTGGTTGAAGGCTCTAAGTCCGCCGATCCGCCCATTAAAATGGGTATGCGCTTCGCGATAGCATTAATGACTTTGCCGGAAGAGACACGGGTAGCCACAGATTTCCCCGCTTCAAACTCAATCAGGTCTTTATCCCAATTTTCTGGAAGTCTGCCCTCTATGTACATATCCAGCTGTTTGGCTAATTCAGGATACTCCCTAGAATAGCCAGCCCACATCTTCTGCCATAAGGCCTGAGCATCTGCGCCGCATTTGGCCACGCTGCGCCCGGTTTCATACACTTCCTCAGGAATATAAAACTTTTCGTTTTCAGGAAGACCCATGATTTTCTTAGTAGCGGCTATTTCTTCTTCAGCAAAGGGAGTGCCATGCGAAGCGGACGTATCCATCATTTTGGGAGAAGGATAAGCGATAGTGGTGCGCACGCCTATAATCGACGGACGGGGATCTTTCTGGGCGATCCGTATAGCTTTTTCAAAAGCGTCCAAATCGTTGGGGTCCTGCAGCATCTGGGTATGCCAGCCATAAGCTTCGTAACGCTTTAGCCTCTCTTCAGTAAAGGCCAAATCAGTTTTGCCGGCAATGGTAATGTGATTGTCATCGTAAATAGCGATCAGCTTATTCAGCCCCAACGTACCGGCCAGGGAACCAGCCTCGCTAGTTACTCCTTCCATGAGGTCGCCGTCAGAACAAAACACATAGGTATAATGGTCGATAATCTTATAATCCGGCCTGTTAAAAACTGCTGCTAAATAGCGCTCAGCCAACGCCATGCCCACTGCGCTGGAAAGTCCCTGTCCCAAGGGCCCAGTCGTCATCTCTACGCCAGCGGTCATGCCATATTCCGGGTGACCAGGAGTAATGCTTCCCCACTGCCTAAAATTCTTAAGGTCATCGAGAGAAATCTCATAGCCGGTGATATGCAGCAGGCTATATAGCAACATAGAAGCATGGCCACAGGAGATCACAAAGCGATCGCGGTTAAACCATTTAGGATCGGCGGGATTATGCTTTAGCACACGGCTGAAGACAGTCCAGCCCAAGGGAGCCAGCGCCATAGCCGCGCCGGGATGCCCAGAATTAGCTTTTTTGGGCCCGTCCATAGCTAGGCCGCGGATCACGTCGATACATAGTTTATCGTTGGGATATGATTTGCTGCGGTTGCCGCACTTCTTAGAATCAGTCAAGGGAAGTCGCTCCTTTGTATAATCAATCTGTATAATCAATCAGATTTCAAATATTTCGCTATTTTAGCGCAGTTCCCTAGCTTGCTAAAGATTTATGTGTTAGCTTGTGCAAGGCATGAACGTGGCGATAATTGTATATAAGCAACATATTAAATGTCATCGAGCCGTTACTCAATGCCCCGAGCCTTAAGTAACAGCATCGCGCATTGAGCAGGTGATTATTGCTCTAACATAAAAATTATATTAAAGAATTAACCTGAATGGCAGTTAGATTTGCAACCTTCTCACAAACCTGCCAAATTCAACAGGATAGAGGAACGCTGTGACCGCTGAATTAGCTAAATCGCCCCCCTCCCAAGACAGTTTCTTAAGCAAATTTACCGTATTAAAAGGCGCTCTGCGCGAACTGTGGGTCATGTTCGGCACCAAAGTGCTTTCTATTGTAGCTTACGGATTAGTCAATTCTACACTAATTTTATGGCTATCCAAAGACATGCAGTTTGGCGACATCAGCGCAGGAGTAGTGGTTACCTTTTGGTCCACAGTGCTGACTTTAATCACGGTGATGATCGGTTCCCTGGTAGATACCATCGGCATTAAAAAATCGCTCATCATCGGCTTTGTCTTTTGCATCATCGCCCGGGGAGTGATGAGCTTTTTCACTAACCCCTGGCTCGTAGTACCGACCGGCCTTCTTCCCTTAGCTATTGGCGAAGCTATGATGACTCCTGTCATTGTAGCCGGTATCAAAAAATATGCTACCGTCGCCCAGCGTTCTATGGCGTTTTCCCTGTTTTACGCCATGATGAACGTGGGATTTGCTATCTCCGGTACCTGCTTCGACAAAGTGCGCACTACGCTGGGAGAATACGGCTCTTATACGCTGCCCTTTGGCAATGTTACTCTGTCAACTTATCAGACTCTTATTTTCTTGGGATTTCTGTGCACAATCCCTAACCTGCTTCTGGTGTGTTTCGGCATTCGTGAAGGCATCGCTATCAATGAAAACGACGAGATCGTCCACGAAAAAAGAGATAATAAATATGCCGGACAGCCCATGGCCAAAGCTATTCTTCTTTCCTGCCAAGACTGTCTCAAGCAATGGGTAGCTACTTTCGGCAGCCTCTGGAAGCAGCCCGCCTTTTATCGCTTTCTAATGTTCTTAAGCATCGTGGTCTGCGTGCGCCTCATTTTCTACCATTTTCATTATACATTTCCCAAATACGGCATCCGCGAATTGGGCGAAGGCGCACCCATTGGCCGCCTTTTTGGTGTGCTGAATCCTGTGCTTATTATCTTTTTGGGGCCTATAATCGGGGCGCTGACCCAAAAATATTCCGCTTACAAAGTAGTCATCATCGGTAGCTTTATCGCAGCCTTATCCGTCTTTTTCATGGCTGTGCCTCCGGTGTGGTATAACAGTCTTGCCCACGGCCCATTAGGAAATTTTATATGCAATACCTGGCTGGGGCAAAATACCCCGATAGATCAGATTAATCCCCTGTTTGTAGGTATCTTCTTTGCCGTAATCTTGCTTTCAATCGGAGAGGCTTTTTACTCGCCGCGCCTTTACGAGTATCCAGCGGCTATAGCTCCTAAGGGACAGGAAGGCTCCTATATGTCGCTCTCCCTGCTACCCTACTTCATAGCCAAATTCTTTGTCGGCTTATTATCCGGCTGGCTGCTGACTACGTTCTGCCCTGCAGAAGGGCCCCGCAATTCCGAAATGATGTGGCTGATTATCGGCGGCATGGCCATGCTCACCCCGATAGGTCTCTTGGTCTTCAAAAAGAAAATCCAAGTAAAAGAAGCGGGAAGAGACGACTAAACGCTTAGAGGCGGCAGCCCTAAATAAGCTGCCGCCTCTAACTCTTTCACAAGCTTTACCCTTTAGCTTTTGTACTTTAGCTAATGAATGAACCGGGCCGCAGGAATGTTTCTAAAATCGAAGCCAGCTCTTCTCTCTTAGATGTGGGGGTAAGCGTTACCACTCCTAACGAATTTCTCAGCCAAACAGGCGCATTCTCTCCATAACATAAATGACTGGCAAAACGCCGGGAAGCTTCTAAATTTTCCTCGTCATCTTTGCCCTGCAAAAGCCACATAAACGGCACAGGCTTCCAGGTATTGCGTTCTACAATGCAATGCAAATATTTATTTACCGCATCAGCCAAAGCTGTCTTTAATATAGTATCTCTGGTGCGCCATTTAGCGTCAATAATACCGTAAACTGTGCCCGCTTTATCCGTGCGCTTTAAGAGAAAATCGGGACTGTAAAAACAGCGCGGCCTGTCGTCGTCTATGCGCACTAAGTTAATACCGTTTCTAAATTCCTCATCTACATCAACATAAATCAGCGGCTGGTAGTAAAGAGTTACTTTACAGCCTGTAGCTTCATTTGTAAAGAAAAAAGTATTGTCCCCATGATAAGTATTAAATTTAGGCGGGCGGTAAGGATAATCAAAAGCGACGCGCCGTTCTTTATCCTCAATAAAACCGGCATCTTCAATTATTTCTTGAATGGTATTCAGGCAGTAAAATTCATAAATCACATCGGCAGAAGCAAAGCGTATAGCCGAACCACCGGAACCTTCGCCGCGTTCTTGGGCGACAAACCACATAAGCATCAGCTCAAAAATGTTCGCGTAATGCGGCAGCTCCGCAAATGCAGAGGCCTGCTGTGGCGGCCCCATCAAGACTTCACGGGTATCTGTCAAAATTCTCGTGTAATAGCTGCGCAGGAAGCTCAAACTATGTTGCAATTCTTCTGCTTCCCGCAAACGTTCCCGAATAACCGTTACTAAAAACTGCCCTAAAATATTATTGCTGAGCACATAGCCAGGCTGCAGCTCTCCGCGATAGGTAATGGTCAGCTCTTCGCGCGTATTTTGCACGCGCAGTTCATTCAAGCGCTCCATAACCGTCTGATACAGAAGATTAATAAAAGCGACTATCGTGCGATTCTCGTAGTTATCGCCCAGAGACCGGCTGCTGCCATAATCTCTCCGGGGCTGAAATGCGCCGCCATTTCCGGCGGCCCTGGCCATGGTCCATATAGAAGTCAGCCCATAGCTGCTATAAGCGGCATACTCAGGCAACAATGCACCATTCTGCCCCCAGCGCTGCCATGTAGCGCAGTTCTGGCGGCTTTCCTTACGGCGATAGGGATTGGTTAGGAAAACCGGCAGCATCATGTAAAGCCTCTCAATGCAGGTGTGCATAAGAGAAGCGTGACTTTGAGTGTCGTCTAAAGCTGACGAACGGCGGGGACGGCAAAGAAGCATTGTGCGATCTTTGCGATATATCTCCCACAGCATTTGCTGCAGCGATGCGCTATACTCCTTTTTGCCTTCTTCAACTGCTACAGCCAGCATCCCGGTATGCCAAAAGATTTGTTCATTATTGCGCATTGTCAAATGCAGGCAGATGCTGGTGAAACCAAAAATATTAGCGAAAGGACGCAAATCTTGAGAAGATGGAGTAATGCTAATACGGTCGTTGGACACATAGGAGCGTTCACGATCAATCCAAATATGAGTATCGTTAATTAGAAGATCGAAACGGGCAATGCTGCCCTCTACGACTCCAAAAATTTCATATTCATCGTACATTATCCATTGATATACGATATCTACCACATTATCGCCGCTTAACTCAGCTCTATGCCGGCTCAGTTTTAGATGGGCGTTAAAACGGCGATCTTCAGAGCATACTAATTGAATAAATGGCTCCATAAGTTCCGCCTTTTATCTGCCCATAAAACGGTAATACTGCATACTGCCATGCGCGTCGTCCAGCACCTGCATAATCATATCATTGCACAAAGGCATAGAATGATAGTCACACACTTTGTTGAGTTCTTTCAAGAAATCTCTGTGCTCGCTGCCAAAACCATTTAACATGGGCAACACTTTCTGAGCGACAGCATAATCTAAAGCTGCGAAACCGTTCAGACTGGTATCGATAACACCTTTAGCCGCTAAACAATAGCGCCTCAGCATCCCCAGCGTCCGGGCACTGACACTGAATCCATAATCATAGCATATTTCGCAAATATAATTTAAGCGATCTGAGACAAAATCGTCCAATTCTAAAGAAATCCACGTCTTGGCATCATTGAGCTTATCCAGCAAACTACAAGGCACTAAAGGATAAGAATCCGCCAATTCACATTCTCTAATCGCACTTTCTTCGCGGAAATGAGCGCGCACTTTTATGATCCAAGCCCGATCCAGTAAACGCTGCGACAGTGGTTCTGTAGTTGAATCGCTGTTAACAGTCGCGATAAAACGCAAATTCTTACCCACGGGAAAAACGCAATTTTCCCCCAACGATATTTGACGCCGGCGCTTTTTAAGATCGCATAAATTCATAAAGTCAGCCCAATAATGCTCAATAGGGCTTAAATTCGCATCGTCGAGCAAAACCCAATATGGGAAATCCGCAATATCCTTATCAGCTTCAATTTTCATGGTGGCCAGGCAGTCGCACATGCCACTGCTGGATTCTTCAAGTTCATGAGAGATGGGGTTAACATAACCAATAAAATCTCTGCGGGAACCCCATCCCCTTTCTACAGCTATTTCCTGATAACGCCTGCTTTCAGCGCCGTCTAACCCCAACAAATGGGCTATCATGGCTACCATAGAGCTCTTGCCTGTTCCAGGGCTGCCGCTTACAATAGTGAGTAAACTCTGAGAAACACACAGCAAAAAATTAGCGGCATCATTATAAGAAAAATTGCGGTAAGCCTTTTCATTCAATTCGTGGGTAATAAAATCAGCTAAATCTTGGACACTATTGCATGGCGATAAATTGCCGCTTTGTCTAACATCTTCTTCCCTAAGCGCAGAGTTCTCCAAACGGGTATATCTTTTTTGCGAGGCAAAACCTGCTGCCGCCTGAACTATAGCATTAGCAAACGGCCCGTCAAAAGCTACGGACGCGTAAGCATCATGAAGCTTTTGCTGAAATATGCCCAAAATCTCTTTCTGCTCCCGCTCCGTCTCTGCCAGCCAATCTTGCCGCTGCCGATGCAGTTCACTATTCTGTCTGTTTTCACGAATCTGGGCGTCTGCCGCGCGCTGCTGATACTCGAGTACCTGTTCCTGCAAATTCTTCAGCTGCTCTTCCAGCTTCTGTTTCTGCGGCTGTAAATCAGCCAAGTCCGAGCTAAGACTAGCTATTGCCGCTGGCTCGGTGGGTTCCTCCGCTGGCAGTGCTTCCATTTCCGACGAAGAGGATAAATTTTTATCCTTTTTACTTTTCTTTACCAGTTTTTTGCTTTTGCTGCGCACTATTTTCAAATCATGAGCTGCCGCTTCAACTTCCTTGCGCTTTAGCTCGATTTGTTTGTTAAGGTCCTGAATGACCTGATTTTTTTCCGCTTCTATTTGCTGTAAAACTCGGTCGTATCCCTGTTCTTCCTTAGCCATAGGATACAAAGCGCGCATGTATTCCTCTTTGCTGACAATTGCAGATATAATTCTACGCTGGCCTTCAGGCGTGGACAGCACATCGCTGGCAATCCGCGATAAAGTATCGGCAGCTACATCGCCGAATTTAGCCATACGCAAAATGCGATCGCGCCGAGTTCCTCCCAACGCCACAGTAGGCAAGGCATTTAACGCTTCCTGCAGGCTGCGCCTGTCTTGCTTATTCTGAATACCCTGCTGACTTGCCAATAGACCGGCGACGAATTCTTTCAGACGAGAATCACTTATACAATCTACTGTAAAACGGGCTTTTTCTGGCAAAGTGTCTAAAATAATAAAGCGCCTGTCAGCAACATTATTATAACCATTGCGCTCTACAAACACCTGAATATCTACATCATCTATGAGATAGCTATCTAACACAAAGGGATCGCTGCCATTCCCTGCCGGAGAAAACAGATATTGGCCATTGTGTTCGCTCCAAGACAGCGGTCCCATAATAAAGTTGCGGTCGCACAAATAAATTTGCCGAGAAAATGGAGCCAGTTCCAGCTTTTGCGGTGCCTCTCCCCACATAGCGAAATCTTTTACATTAAACGTGCTAAACGACGGCAAAAATAAGACTTCTGCCAGACCATAACTATCTACGCTTTGAATCTTGCGGTGATAGTCGTCCCATTCAATGCAAAATCCGTTTGAATTCTGCTCTAACTGCATGATTTCGGCATCAGCAATAGACCACACATAATAGTGATTATTTTGGATAAAAGCGGACTGCCGGCGCGCAGCATCCTTGATATTGATAGTGCCGTGAGTTGGAAATTCGCTTCTATCGACCTGCTCTGCGATGTTATCCTTAATCTCTACGGTAGGCCTTAAGTTATAATAACCTAAATTATTTTCTACAGGCCAATATTCTACGCGCGCTAAAAAAGTTCTTATATCACTCTTTGCCATAGTACTTATGCTAACCTTTACTTTTACTCATAATTATATACTGCCTAGCGTTAATGCCGGCAGCACAGTAAGATCAAATAAAGCTCTAGGCGCCTGTCAGTCAAAACAATCAAACCGCTATGCGCTAAAGCCTTATTCTTAAACTAAAAGTTTTTGAAACGACTTATTGCTCGTCAGTACTGAGCTTTTGACTGCTCAAATCCAAGGCACCTAATGCCCCTAAATACTCGCAATGCGGCAATATCAAGGCGCGTTTTCCCATACACTGGGTGCTCTCCAACAACACTTCTGTCAATGCAGGAATATTGCGCAAAGTAGCCCCGCCGTAACATAGCTGCAAACACTCCACATTCTCAGCTAAACTACAGGCCAGCAAAGAAATATTTTCACCAATCAGGCCTATAAGCCCCATAATCCAATCAGCCTCTTCGCTAGCTTCTAAACCGCCCAAAGCTACTTTGCCAAAATTTGCGGCAGTAAAACTTGGAGATATATTAATCTCACCAGGCTCATAAACATCGCGCACCTGCAAATCGGTTTTAGAGCGCAAACCATTTTGGGCAATATCGCATAGCTCACCGTAATTTAGATTGCGCCTAGTCATTATGCGCCCTAAGCCTACCAAAGTTCCCCCGCCTAAGGCCGTTCCACCTAAACGAGTGACCGCCGATCCCTTAACCGCCATAATAGACGTACCTGTACCTACATCAACTAATACAAAAGGATCGCTGTCACTGCGCTTTTGGGTTTTAAGGAGATAACGCGCTCCTGCTCCGCAGGCTACAAACTCGTTTATTTTTATAACCCGATCCCGCAGTTTGTTCTTAATGGAAATTGCTCCCCTTCCAGTAACCCCAATAGTTTTCAGATCGAGATTCTGAAGAGAAGTGAGAATCGATCCTAAATCAGGATAACGCACAAAAAAGCAGCGCAAACTGCCTTCAGCGTCACGCAAAGCAATTTTCACTAAGGTAATACCTGCCTCAATACCGCAGGCTACTGGCCGGCGCGTGCCTTTTACTTGGAACAAGGATTTGAACATACTTATTATCAGAAAAGTTATTATCGCTCGTCACGAGTGATGATTTTATCAATTATGCCGTATTCCACTGCTTCCTGACTGGACATATAATGATCGCGCTCTGTATCAGCGCAAACTTTTTCATAATCCTGTCCAGTGCGTTCCGCTAAAATACGATTTAGCGTTTCACGGGTCTTAAGAATCTGCCGGGCATGAATATCAATGTCAGTAGCTTGTCCCGATATTCCACCGATCCAGGGCTGATGAATCATAATCCTCGAATAAGGCAAAGCAAAACGTTTGCCTTTAGCACCACCGGCCAGCAAAACAGCAGCCGCACTAGCAGCCATGCCCATGCAGATACAAGATACATCAGGCTTAACTAACTGCATACAATCGTACATACCAAGACCGGCTGAGACTGATCCTCCAGGGCTATTAATATACAGGTCTATATCTTTATCAGGGTCTTCCCGCTCTAAATAAAGCAATTGCGCAATGACCAAATTTGCCAAATCGTCGTCTATTTCATCGCCGACAAAGATAATGCGATTTTTCAGCAAACGGGAATAAATATCGTATGAACGTTCGCCACGGGAGGTCTGCTCCACTACCATAGGTACTAATTGATTGCGCACTGTATAAAACACTACTAAAAACTCCGGAAATTAAATACGCGGAATAAAACACTTAGCATTTACCCGCTAAAATACAACTTTATAGTTTCGGCATTTGCCGTCAACAACCTGCTTAGCAAAAAGGCACAGCCTGCTTAGAACATAATTTGCTATACATTATTCTATTTACACAAAGCCCGCCAGTTAAACATATCTTTACAAAGGCGGCAATATACCCTGCCGTCGCAGTTCGGGAGCATTAATTGATTTAATGTTAACGGCCCGCCCGTTGGGAGCGCAGGGTACTGCTAATTTACCGTCTTTGATCATCTGGTAGACGATTTCAGCCTGAGGGTCTTTAAGATCGCAGCCGACAATTCGCCAGCTACCGTACAGCTGAGGGGATACGCGCTTTTCTTTAGCAATATAGGCAGCTATCATCTCGCGAATTTCCGAGTTATCGCTTAATTCTTCCGAACGGTATACTACTGCATCTTCATCAATCAGTTTTTCCTGCACCATTTGGCCATAACGATAATTGTTGCAGGCAAGAATCAATTCCTCATCGACGGCAAGAAGATGGCCCTTATAGCGGATATTAATTATGCGCTGTCCTTTGGGTTTAGAAATATCTATTTCATACTGAAGGCCATAAAAAGCATCATATTCATATAAACGCATATCAGGGTTAAAAGATATGGTTACATCCCCGGGATTGGGACTATTAAAAAAGTTTCCGCTATAGCGCTCCATGATATTTTTCAGCTGAGCTCCGGTTATTTTTACAGCCATTAAAGTGTTATCGTAACGATAAATCTGGCAAGCATCTTTATAGCGAAAAGAGCCTGCCTTGATGTTAGATTTCTCATCAAAAATAGCGCACATAGATACATCGGCACCGCTAGTGTCGGCCATAACCTTATTAATCAAATTGAGTAAAGCACTCTCTTGCAGCACAGCCTTAGGGATATGGGGCAGCCACAGAGGATCGTCAAAGAAATCCTCTGTCGCCTCGCCAATAACGCGGTTAGCCATTGACAAACACTTTTCATGGGTTTCGCGCAGCAAATTTACGAGTTCTGGATCGGGTTCAGCCCCAGCACTGCTCAGCAGCTCGACATGCCGATTCACGACACTCCATTTGCCTTGCTGATTCTGGCTCATTTTCAAGGTTAGCTTACCCACGTTTTTTCCGCGGCTGCCAGTTTCCATTAAACACGTGGAAGTTTCGGGGCTGGGGGAGTTTTCCCAAGACTCGCCATTCAAATATTGCAATAGTGTGGTATGAGCATGTCCAATTAAAAAAGCGTCTATCTGCTGCCGATACTTTTTTGCGACCTCATAAATGCCTTTATCGCCTTTTTCTCCAAATTCGCCATAATGACAGAGTGCTATAATCACGTCAGGTTGTTCAGCCTCTAGCTCAGCTAATATTTTGCCCACTTCGACAATTGGAGACGTAAAGGTCATATTATCATAATGGCTGGGATCGCTTTCCCAAACGGGGATATGCGGCGCATTTACCCCTAAAACAGCGACTTTAACGCCTTTTATATTTTTAATTACGTATGGTTTTAGAAAGCGTTTCCCGTCCTGCCGGTAAATATTGCCCCCTAAGACATCTCCTTGAAAGTTGTTTATACATGACTGCAGCGAGGAAAATTCAAAATTAAATTCATGGTTTCCCAATTCCCAAGCGTCATACTTCAGATAATTAAGCGCAGCCATAGCCGGATGAATAGGCTCGCGACGGAATTCGCTAACCATATTCCCCTGAATAGTATCACCGCAGTCCAAAAGCAAAAGGTCTGGATCTAATGCCCGTTCGCGTTTAATTAATGAAGCGCATTTTACAAGGCCGTAATCGACTTTCTTGTCGGCAGCGTAATCGTAATCCATCAGCTGCCCATGTATGTCGCTGGTCTCCAATACTGTAAGAGTAACTTCTTTGGGCTCGCCTGCATAAACGGACCAAGTCCAAAATAACGCACCTAATACAGCTAACAGACAGACAAATTTCTTTTTGCACCTCATCGCTTGTCTTCCTCGCTTTTCCTCTCGCACAACGGTTAATGCAAAAATTCGTATTATCAGTCACACTTTCCTACTTATGTATATATGCGCATTTAAGTTATATAAACATTAGCATTGACTAGCATGTGCGGCTGCCGCTCGCCGTCTCGCTCCAAGGTACCTCTGCGCAGAACTGCCACAGCGCCAGGGCAGGTTCTGCTCTCCTACACCGTCGCCAGTGCAGTACCATCGGCGCTGCTGAGCTTAACATCTATTATTTTACCCCTCTGCCGCAAGCGACATCTTCCCCTCCCATACTGCATATTCGTATCCTCAGCACCTGGCTTTATTGCGTCAGCTTCTGCCCGCTACGCTGCTTCGCTACGCTCAGAGGCTACGCTTAGCAGAACTGCAGCAACGCAAAGCGTGAACAGCCTGCAACTGCATTTTTACAATCCAACAGCACCGG
>JAUNIO010000010.1 GCA_030535355.1 bacterium
GGAAACTCAATCGAGCGCACGTTTATATATCGTCAACGGGCGCTCAGCGCTGGAATGGCTGATCTACATGTACCAGGTCAAGACCGACAAGGATCCGGGCATAACCAACGATCCGAACCTCAACAGCGATGATCCGCGCTATGTGGTGGACTTGATCAAGCGGGTCACCTATGTGGCCTTGGAAACGGTGAAGCTGGTGGAAGCGCTGCCCGTGCTGGAAGAGGTATCGCCAGCTGATAGTACCGTGCCGCCGGCTTGGAAAAACCAACAAAATTGACAAATTGACAGTAAATTGTAATCGACTTATAATAACAAAGAAGTGCTGCCGATAGACGGTTTAGCCCTCAGCTGATGTCAAAAATGATGACTGCAACTTTTGGGACTTGTGGCGGTCATCATTTTTTTGTGTTATTTGAATTGCCAATGGCCCAGCCTAAAGCTAAACTAATGCTTACGCAGATCAGCGTCCTGCAGTCTACTATTCATCTGTTTCCAACATTCTGCGGAACTTAGACCGCTCAGATTCAGGAACGCGCAAGGCATTCATGGCGTTATCAGCTGTCAGATTCATTGTTTCCATGAGATTTTTCAAATCATTCAGCATACTCTCGGCACGTCCCTTGGCATGGCCCTCAGCATGACCTTGAGCACGTCCCTGCGCACGCCCTAAGAGCAGCATACGCTTTTCGCCAAATATTATAGTGCCTTCTTCGTCGAGAAGGTGACCTAATTCATCCATGGTGACGTACGGATATTGAGGATCTGCGGACCATTCTGTATTCATGCTGCCCTCCTTGTTCTGCCTGACTATCATCGCAAATAGCTGACACCAGGCTTCAGCATTTGTGTTAAGCTGAGGCAATAGAGTTTTCATCTTCTGCTATTTTTGTATAAGATCGGTTTTGTCGTCTACTTGGAAACAGTCCATCAGCAGCCATAGTAAACTATTTTTATCGCCTTTTAAAGCGGTTTTAGGCACGTTTAACAGGATATATTCAAAATCGATTAATGGCTTAGACAGCGTTTTCTGAATTAAGCGCGGCGCTGTTAGTCCGCTTATATTCAGAGGACCGTTCCACTTGCGCCGCCCTGTATAAAACACTACGGGAATGATATCCGGCAAAGGCAAGGCTGCGCTCAGCGGATGATTTTCCACAATGCTTAGGTAAAACTGGACAATATAGTTCAGCATACGCAGAGCTATGTGATAACAGGGACGGCTCTGCAGCTCCAGCAGAAGCGCTAGATAAAGTGGCTGTTTATTTTTATCTTTATATCCGATTTTCCATAGCATATCGCTCTGAAAATAACGGCGCGTTTCAGTATCGACAAATTCAGAGCGCATAAGCTCAATGCTATCGAAATCCAGAGCCGCAGCAGCTGCTTCATCGCAGATATAATTCTGCAGCAGCTGCCGGATGCACACGGGATTGGCCAAAATGGATTTTAATATCTTGTCATAGGTTAAACCCTGGCGCTTACCCATTATTCCTCCCTATGAGGCTTCAACGTTAAATTAAGAGCTCTTGGAGGTATTATAGATGATAAAACTATACCAAATTTGAAAACAGCTGGCCGAAATGTTGCAATAGCTTTACACGTAAGTTAATATTTTGATAAATAACTCGGTATATACTTCTGCGGAAGAACCAATCTAGCACACGGTTACGTGGTCAACGGGCGCTCGGCGCTGGAATGGCTAATTTACATGTATCAGGTCAAAGCCGACAAGGATTCGGGTATAACCAACGATCCGAACTTATATAGCGACGATCCGCGCTATGTGGTGGACTTGATCAAGCGGGTCACCTATGTAGCTTTGGAAACGGTGAAGCTGGTGAAAGCGCTGCCCGCTCTGAAGGCGATAGCATCACCTTCAAACACATCTAAAAGCTGAAACCAATAACTTAAGAACTTAGCAAAAGCTAACTTTTATCGAGCAGCGAAGCATTCTTCCGCCAGCGTCCGCTCAGATAATAACTCCAGGTAATCAGGAATCCCATACCAAATCCAAACAGCCCATTGGTCCAAATAATCGTATGCCCAAAATAGACGCTATAGCGAAATAGATAAGTCACCATTACCCGCACGCTGAGTGCCCCGGTTGCCACCAAAGTAGGAATTCCCGTATGGTTAGTTCCCTGGAACAGCCCAAACAGAGGCACATAAGCCGACAGTATGATGTTTACCAAAGCGATCGTCTGCAAATGATCGTGGCAATACGCCTCCGCCTGATCGCTGAGGCCGAACAAATCGGGGATAGTATCAGCGTACCACCACACCAAACCGGAAATAATCAGCGTAACCCCCAACGACATCAGCAGCGCCTGCACTGCCCCACTGCGAACGCGATCCATGCGCCCCGCTCCTATATTCTGTCCAGTATATGTTGCCAAAGTGGTCTGGAAAGCGTGGCTGGGAAAATTCATGTACATCTCCGCGCGTGTGCCCACAGCAAATGAAGCAGTCATCACATGCCCAAAACCATTGGCTGCCCGAAGAATAAAGGTCAGGCCTAAAGACACGATAATCATCTGCAAAGCGATGGGGAAACCGACTGTCAGTATTTTTTTCGCTATCGCCAAGCTCCAAGTGTATTCGCTAAGGCGGAAATGAAACAGCGGATATTTGCGCATCATATACATATAGGCAGCTATAAAGCTCCCCAATTCCGCCAGCGCCGTAGCCACAGCCGCCCCAGCCACTCCCCAATGGAAATGAGCCACAAACAGCATATCCAAACCTATGTTAATAACAGAGGCTATTACTAAAAAATAAAGCGTGGCCGCACTATCGCCCACAGCCCGCAAAATAGCAGCGCATATATTATAGCCATACTGAAATAAGAGGGCCACTGCGTAAATTCGGAAATAGAGCAGCGTCATGTCCAAAATATTATCAGGCACACCCACCAAATAGACAAACGCTGTTCTAGACAGAGCTATTCCTAAAACAGAAGCCATAACCCCCAAACCCAGAAGCAGCAAAATACCCGTGGAAGCATTAGCCCGCAAACGTTCATTGTCACCGGCACCGTAGCACTGAGCCACAATGACCCCACTGCCCGCAGAAAAGCCTATAGATAAAGTAAGCAAAAAGAAATCAAAGGTTTCCGTGGTCCCCACGGCAGCCAAAGCCGACTGCCCGGCATAATTGCCCACAATCACCGCATCGGCTGTAGTATAAAGCTGCTGGAGCAACGCCCCTAAAAGCACGGGAATGGCAAACCTCAGAATGTGCTTCCAAGGAGCGCCTTCCACCATAGATCTGCCTGTCATATCAAATGATTGAGGATATAATGCCGTTTAGTTAGCGATCAGCAAACCTGCAAACTATCTGACTCCCCCTAAAGTATGGGAGAGGGGAGATGCCGCGGCTGCGACAGAGGGAAATGCTATTTGCGGGTAATCTTGGCAACACATTCCACATGGTAAGTCTGCGGAAACATATCAATAGGCTGAATTTCCTCTACGCGATACCCGCGCTCACAGAGCAGGCCTAAATCGCGGGCTAACGTGGAAGGATTGCAGGAAACGTACACCAAGTTGGGTATGCGCATCTTGGCAATGGTGTCTATGACTACCTGATCGCAGCCTTTGCGCGGAGGATCGAGAATAGCACTGCGGAACTTCTGACCTTTGTGGTACAGATTTGGCAGCACGCGTTCCACAGTTCCGTAAATAAAATCTGTATTGGTAAATTCATTGAGATCGGAATTGATGACCGCATCTTCTATAGCCGCCTGACATTCATCTATGCCAACCACTCTTTTGGCCTTGCGGGCCACATAAAGCG
Organism: bacterium; assembly: GCA_030535355.1. GTDB lineage: Bacteria > Vulcanimicrobiota > Xenobia > Xenobiales > Xenobiaceae > JAFSXO01. The sequence continues at coordinate 3,796 of JAUNIO010000010.1, forward strand.
CCAGCGATCCAACTCCGCAATAAGCATCAAGAACCATATCTTTGGGCTTTATATCCAAATAATCGTCTAAAGCCCGATAAATGCACTCCAGCCCCTCAACGTTAACCTGGAAAAAGGAATTAGCTGACACGTGAAACTTAATGCCTGAAACTTCCTCAACCAAATATTCACTGCCCCACAGAACCAAATTGCGCATTCCCAAGATAACATTGGAACGGTGAGGATTAATATTGAGCACTACACCGCGCAGATGCTTGACCCGCTTGCGCACCATATCGACAAATTCATTGACATGAGGCAACCTGGACTGGCTGGAAACGACCACTAACAGAGTTTCCTGCATTTTTTTACTGCTTCGCGCCACCAGATAGCGTATCATGCCCGATTCATCCTGAGGATTGTAAACCGGCCAGTTTAAACGCTCCATAGCCTCGCGGGCTGCCGCGATCACGCGGTTATTCTGTTCATCCTGGATGCAGCATTTGTCTATTTTTACTATGGAATGAGTTCCCTTGGTATAGAATCCCACATAAGGACGGTAACGAGGCTGTTCATCCAGTTTTTCTTTAGAGCGCAGATAAGGCTTGGCCCCTACGACCATCTGGACTTTGCCGCGATAATTCCAGGGAGTTTCCATGTGCTTGCACGAGCGCACTTTAACCTGATCCAAACCGGCAATGTGCTGCATGGCATCCACGGCCATTTTCGTCTTAAACTGCAGCTGAGCCTCGTAAGCCACATGCTGCAAATGACAGCCCCCGCAGTCATGATACATCGGGCAGCGCGGCATAACCCGCTGGACAGAGGGCTTAATTACTTTGGTAATGCGGGCGCGGCCATAATTCTTTTTCAGTTCGGTAACCTGAACTTCAACTTCATCGCCAGGAGCGCCACCGGGTATAAAAAGCACAAAATTATCGATTCGCCCGACTGCCTCGCCGCCGACCGCAAAATCATGTATAACCAAGCTTACCTGTGAACCTACAGTCAAATCTTCAGGCATATAATACTACCAACTACCTAACTTTCTTACCCTCGTTTGCCCATCGTAACTTGATTACCCATCGCTGCCTATTAAGCATAAACAAGATTTGTTTATACAATATTTTTCTAACACAAGTAATACAACACGATATTTTCTTATTTATGACATCGGCCTGGGTTATCCTATTATGAGAAAAACATTTTTAGCGCCATCCAGGCCCAAACACTTTCCAGGAGATCAAGCGGTAACTAAAGGCTCTGGAAAACGTTGACTTATATTCAATTATACAATTATCGCTGCTAACCGCTAACTTTTTCACCTAATTAATGATAAGAATTAATGATAATAACTAACTGGCAAAAACATACTCAAGCATTACATATTCTTGACAAATTTACTCAAGAATATATAATGCCCACTGTATGAAGCTTTCTAATAAAGTAACCTACGCTTTGCGAGCCGCTCTAGCCTTAGCCCAGCGCTACAGAGAGAGCCAGCTGACCGTAGCTCAGCTGGCTCAGGAGAACAGCATCCCTAAAAGCTTTCTCGAACAGATTCTCAACACGCTGCGCCACCAGGAATTAGTCAGAGCAGTGCGCGGTCCTAAAGGCGGTTACACGTTAGCGCGTTCTCCCCACGAGATAAGCGTAGGCGATATTATTCGCGCCGTCGAAGGTGAACAGGAACCCATGATCTGCTGTTACCCAGAAAGTCAAAGCCAAGATTGCCGTCAGCAGCAGACCTGCCTTAGCCAGTCTCTCTGCTCGGAAATGGAACAGCATTTCCAGCGTATCCTCAATGGCACCAGCCTGCAGGACATTTTAGACCGGCGCCAGGGCAGCGGCTGCGCAGCACCCGCTGGGGCTTCCTGTCCATTAATCTCGCCAGCGCCTCCCGAATTATAGCTTAATAATAAAATACACAGCGAGGATATGTACGTGAGCAGCCATCCCCTATTAATAGTCGACAATCTCCACGCCAGCGTGGACGGCACAGAGATTTTGCGCGGCCTCAATCTGGTTATCAATGCCGGCGAAGTCCACGCCATTATGGGGCCAAACGGGTCCGGCAAATCGACTCTGTCCAACACGTTAATGGGACACCCACATTACAAAATTACTGAGGGGACTATCCTGTACAAAGGCCAAGCTATCCAAGATATGAGCGCCGATGAAAGAGCCCGTCTCGGTATTTTTCTGGCCCTGCAGTACCCTACGGCCATACCCGGAGTTAGCTTAGGCAATTTTCTCTTGGCCGCCGTGCGCAGCGTGCGCGGCAATAACAGCGTAAAGCCTCTGGAATTCCGCAAAGAGCTGATGGCCCAGATGAAAGAATTAGGCATCAGGCCCGATTTCGTCAAGCGCTACGTCAACGATGGCTTTTCTGGCGGTGAGAAAAAGCGCGTAGAAATTTTGCAGATGGCTTTGCTCAAGCCCAGTTTAGCCATTCTTGACGAAACCGATTCTGGCCTGGATATCGATGCCCTCAAAGTCGTCTCTGAAGGCGTTAACCGCCAGCTCTCTCCGGACGTGAGCGCTTTAGTTATCACCCATTACCAGAGATTGCTCGATTATATCAAACCCCAGTTCATCCACGTGTTAGTCGGTGGCCGCATCGTCAAGAGCGGAGGCCCGGAATTGGCTTCCCAATTAGAAGCTACCGGTTACGATGAGCTGCTGCGCGAATTCGGCCAGGCCAGCGACAGATAAGGGGTGTCCAGCTATGACCAAGCAGGCAGAAACTCAAGACATCAGCTCCATAGGCGACCACTATCAGTACGGTTTTTTCGACAAAGAAAATTACATTTATAAAGCTGATAAGGGGCTAACCCCCCAGCTCATAGAGGACATGTCCCACATGAAGGGCGAGCCGGAATGGATGCTGGAACGCCGTCTGCACGCCTACGAAGTATTCATGGACAAGCCCATGCCCCACTGGGGACCCGATCTCAGCGGCGTGCATTTTGAAGATATTCACTATTACGTGCGTCCCGCAGAGCGCAGTGTCAATAGCTGGGATGAAGTACCCGAGCAGATTAAGCAGACCTTTGACCGCTTAGGCGTGCCCGAAGCTGAGCGCAAATATCTGGCGGGTACCACTGCCCAATACGAATCGGAAGTGGTCTATCACTCTATCCGCGAGGACTTGGAAAAAAAAGGTATCATTTTCTTGGATATGGACAGTGCCCTGCGCCAATATCCCGAGATCGTCAAACAGTATTTTGGCACGGTCATTCCCACTGAAGACAACAAGTTTTCTGCGCTGAACACCGCGGTCTGGAGCGGCGGCTCATTCATCTATGTACCTCCGGGGGTAAGCGTGGAGATGCCTCTGCAGGCTTATTTCCGCATCAATTCCCAGGCCATGGGGCAGTTCGAGCGCACACTGATAATCGCCGACAAAGGGTCGTTTGTGCACTACGTAGAGGGCTGCACAGCTCCTATTTATTCCAAAGATTCCCTGCACTCGGCGGTAGTTGAGCTGATCGCCCTGGAAGGTGCGCGCATTCGCTACAGCACTATCCAAAATTGGTCTACCAACGTATACAATCTGGTGACCAAGCGCGCTTTGGCCTACCGCAATGCCACGGTGGAATGGATTGATGGCAATATTGGCTCTAAAGTTTCCATGAAATATCCCGCCATAATCCTCAAAGAGGAAGGAGCACATGGCGAGGTAATTTCGGTGGCCTTTGCCAGCAAGGGACAAGTGCAGGATACCGGGGCCAAAATGATTCACCTAGCTCCGCACACCACCTCAAATATTTTATCCAAATCCATTTCCAAAAACGGCGGGCAGGCCTCTTACCGCGGTTTGATCAAAGTCGCTCCCCAAGCCGAACACGTCAGAAGCAATGTGCGCTGCGATGCCCTGCTGCTTGACGATCATTCCCGCTCCGATACCTATCCCTATATGGACGTCAGCAACCCCACGGCCAGCGTCAGCCACGAAGCTACAGTATCCAAAGTCGGCGACGAACAGCTTTTCTATCTGATGAGCCGCGGTATAAGTGAAAACGATGCTGTCGCCATGATCGTCAACGGTTTCTTTGAGCCTTTTGCCAAAGAGCTGCCTATGGAATACGCGGTAGAGCTCAACCGCCTCATCAAAATGGAGATGGAAGGATCAGTAGGATAACATGCGCGTCATACCCATCAAAACTGTCAATTACGCCTGTAATGTTCTGCAAAATTTATCCCTGGCCACTAAAGAACCGCACTGGAGCTTGGCCAAGCGCCAGGCAGGCCTGATCGCCGCCCGCCACTTGCCCCAGCCTACCCGCCAAGATGAAGCTTGGCGGCTGAGCGATTTGGACCATTTTGTCCTACCGGAAACCTATCTTTATCCCAGCAAAGATTTTAAGGGATCGGGCAGCGTACCCGCCCGCTTTTCCGTTATCGACGGCTCAGGCAGCCGCCCTGCCTGCCCTGCCGGAGTAACTGAATTAAGTATAGACGAAGCCTTAGCCAGCGTGGCCAGCCTGAAAAGTTTTTTCTTTCTAGATCAGCGCCATCAGCGCGATTATTACGGTGCCCTCAACGCCGCCTGGAGAAACGGCGGAGCCTGGCTAGATGTACCGCGCGGAACCGCAGTCTCCGAGACGGTTAGAATAGAACACTCGCCAGCTATAGCCTATTACTTTCCCCATTCAGTGCTGCGCATAGAAAGCGGCAGCCAGGCTTCAGTGATCGAACATTTCTGCGGGGATGATGCCGAGCGCCAAGCCAATTCTACCATAGAGATTAATCTAGCGGAAAACACTTCTTTGCAATATGCCTTAGTGCTGGACTGGGGGGAGCGCACCAATGCCCTGACCAATGTGCATGTCTATATGCAGGAAGGGGCCAGCGCCAATATCTTCATTTTCAGCTTAGGCGGAAACGACAACAAAGTCTTTTTTCAGAGCGACATCGCCGGTTCCAATGCCAGCAGCAAAGTCTATGGCTTAACCTACGCCCGAGGAACTCAGAACTTCGAAGTCAGCCTGCTGCAAAAACACCATACCGGGCACAGCGTCTCAGATGTGCTTTTTCATTGCGCCTTAGATGATAACGCCCGCAGCGTCTTCGCTGGCAATATCGATGTCTGCGGCGCAGCCCAAAAGAGCGACGCTTACCAGAAAAATCGCAATCTTTTGCTTTCTCCAGGCGCACGGGCGTATTCTCAGCCTCAGCTAGAGATCATCGCCAATGACGTGCGCTGTACCCACGGTGCCAATTTCACCAGCTACGATCCAGAGCAGGAGTTTTATCTGCAAAGCCGCGGCATCCGCCCAGAAGAAGCGCGCCGCCTTATTGTCAGCGGCTTCCTGCACGAAATTGCCGGTCATTTTCAGAATGACTCAGGACGGCTTTATTTAAGCCGCCTGCTCAATCGCCATCTGGGAGAAGAATGGCTGGGATTCAGCGATGACCAGCCCTCCGAGGAGCAATAGCAAAATGTTATTTCCAGATATACGCGCGGATTTTCCCGTCTTTGAGCGCAGCACTCCCCAGCATCCCCTAACCTATTTGGACAGCGCGGCTTCCAGCCAAATGCCCCGCCAGGTCCTCGAAGCTATGGTGAATTTTCAAAGCTACAGCTATGCCAATATTCACCGCGGGCTGTATCCCCTATCGGCCGCCTCTACAGCCGCTTACGACACCGCGCGCCAAACTATAGCAGATTTCATAGGCGCACAAAGCAGCGCGGAAGTCATTTTTACCAGCGGCGCAACGGCCTCGCTCAATTTCCTGGCCTATACCTGGGGAGAAAAGAATATCCAGTCCGGCGACGAGATTGCCCTGCCTTTAAGCGAGCATCACGCCAATCTAGTGCCCTGGCAGCAGCTGGCCCTGCGCAAAGGAGCTAAACTGCGCTGGATTGCGGTAACACCTGAAGGCACCTTGGATTGGCATTCCTTAGAGGAAGCGCTCTCCCATCGCCCCAAACTTCTAACCTTGGCCTGGGTATCCAACGTTTTCGGCACCATTCATCCCGTACAAAAAATCGCTGAGATGGCCCACCGCGCCGGAGCAGCGGTCATTCTGGACGGTTCGCAGGGTGTTCCCCATCTGCCCACCAATGTCCAAGAACTGGGCCCCGATTTCCTGGTCTTTTCCGGCCACAAAATGCTGGGGCCTACGGGTATAGGTGTGCTGTGGGGTAAAATGGCCTGCTTGGAAGAATTGCCGCCTTTTATGACCGGAGGAGACATGATATCCATCGTCAAGCGCGAGCGCTCCAGCTGGGCGGAGATCCCCAACCGCTTTGAAGCGGGGACTCCCAATATCACCGGAGCCGTTGGCTTAAGCGCGGCCTGTTCTTATTTAAAAAATCTCGGTTTTGCCGAAATACGCCGCCACGATCTCCATTTAATGGAATATGCTATCAAGCGGCTGGAAGAAGCCGGAGCTACCGTATTGGGGCCGAACGATCTACAGCAGCGTTCGGGCGTGCTCTCCTTCCGCTACAAAAAAATCCACCCTCACGATATCGCCACTATTCTGGGGCGCGATGAGGTCTGCGTGCGCGCAGGGCACCATTGCTGTCAGCCGTTGATGCGCGAGATCGGCATGATGGGCACCACCCGGGCCAGTTTCTACATTTACAATACTGAAGCTGATATAGACCGCCTGGCGGAAAGTTTAGCTAAAGTTGGCGATATTTTCCACATTGCGCCCTGCCCCTGCCCTAAAATCAGCAAAAAGCCAGCAGTAATAGCCCCGGCTTCCACTCCCTGCACTCAAAAAGAAAACTGCGGCGAATGCAGCTGCAAATTTGCTACTTAGCTAAAGCCACAAGTATATTTGACGGTTACAAAAAAAAGAGAGGTCCAGCTGCTATGGACGATACCACCATTTTTGATGACGATTTATATCGGCAAATTATCATAGATCATTACCAGCACCCCCATCATCAGGGAGCTCTAGACTGCCCTACCCATCATTTAGAAGGCTTCAACGCCAGCTGCGGCGATAATTTAGAGTTAGAGCTTAAAATCGAAGACGGCAAAGTCGCCGATATAGGTTTCGTAGGTTCGGGATGCGCTATTTCCATGACATCAGCTTCCATGCTGACCGATCTCATCTTAGGCAAAAGCGTCGAAGAAGCGAAAAAAATAACCGATGCCTTCAAAGCGCGGCTGTTGGGCCAGGACGAAACGGTCAGCCAGGATGATGTGGACCTGGGAGAGCTAGAAGCTCTGGACGGCGTTAAGGCTTATCCGGTGCGCATTAAATGCGCCCTGCTCTCCTGGAACACCCTTATGGAGGGCCTGGAACATCCCGAAGGGCTGATAATGCAATAAAATTACGCGTCTCTGCGCTAATCACCAACATATTGATATAATCAGAAAGATAAACACACTATGACGTGCTCTGAAGACCAAAATACCTCTGCCGAATTTCTGCCCCCACCGCTGATTCCCACCGATAACGCAGAACCTGCGGATAATCCCCCAGCCCACCTGACTGCGGAAACAGCAGCGTCTCCCGCTTCTTCAAATACTTCAGGCTCTGCTAATGGGGAAGAAAAAGCCGCTGCACCCACAGCAGACGGGCAGTTTTCTGCTGGCCAGACAGCTCCTAGTGAAGCGACCGCAAAACAAAATGCCCCAGCAGCCGCTCCAGAGCTTTCCACCTCTGCCGACAGCAGTGACAGCTCGGAAAGCGAACCTTTTCCCACAGAAGACGAGATACGACAGGCCATTTACGACGTCGTCGATCCGGAAATCAATATCAGCATCATCGATCTTGGCCTGGTCTATGATATCATCCCCAACCCTGCAGACCGCAGTGTGCATATCAATATGACGCTAACCAGCCCAGGCTGTCCCCTAGGGCCGGAAATAACCACAGCTGTCTATCTCAAAGTGACCCGTATGCCCGGTGTGCGCGACTGCCAGGTCGATTTGGTATGGTCACCGATGTGGGACCCTATGGTTCATCCCACTGAAGAAACGCGCATGGCCTTAGGCATTTGGTAACAGCCGGCCATTATTTTGCCAGCTCATACCTTACTGTGGTCTCTTGACCGTCACGGTCCACCACGAATTCTAGGCTTTCCGCGTTGCGGATAGTCATATAGCCCTGGTACATGTCCTCGACGGAGCGGGCGGGATTGCCGTTGACCGACAGTAAAATATCGTTGTTCTGCAAACCCAGCTGAGCCATGATATTTTTGGGTGTGCGAAATACCAGCCGGGTGCCGTAAGGCTGCCCATCTTTGGCCTGCGGCACGACGCGCACTTGCGTAGAGATTTTTGATGTATCGTTAAACGCTGCGCGAATATCGTCTAAGCTGAGCTTTTCCTTGACAATTTCCTCGCCGGGTTCATTGTCCGTCTGGGCTTTGTCTTTCATATTCTGGTCTTTAACGACCGGCTCGTCAGCTTCCTCAGGAGCTTCTGGCTCAACCACGGTATCCAAAAGCATCCGCACTCCGGGCGTGCGTTTTTTGCGGCCAGCGAAATAAACCCAGGTGGAAGCGACTTTCTGCAAGCGGTAATCGCCTATTTTTTCGCCTTCTATAATTATTTTTGTTTCGCCCTCCTGCTCTAAGACCGCTGCCCGATAGCCGCCAGTCACCATAGTCCCGCGCAAAGCGGCCCCTTCAAGCCCTTTGCCCGCTTCTTCAGCAGCTTCTGAAGCTGGAGAATTCTTGCCCGCGGAAGGCGAAGCGGTGCTCTTCTTTTGGAGCTCTGGAGGAGGCGGAGGAGGCGTGCTTTCATCCTCGCGCAGCAGATTGTTCAGCGAGACGCTGCCAGCGGCTTTAGTTTCGGGAGCAACGGCCGCGATCTCTACGGCCTCTGGTGCTTCCTGCAGGGTGCGCTCGATTCCAGATGCTGTCAAATCGGCGGCAAAGGCTGCCGTAAAGAGCAAAACGCCCCAGCCAGTATATTTTCCAATCTTATCGTTCATTCCTAAAGCCATATTTTACTGTTCCAACAACTAAATCAGATGCCGCGTTATCCATATCTGCAGCTCTTAAAAGCTCACAGAAAACGCTAATTAAATATATTGTTTATGCTGTCAGCCAGAGCTTCCACAACTGAGAAAATTAAGGAAACACCGATTAATTCAGTGTTTCCTTAATTAGTTAACCAAAACTGCCTCGACTCCCCCCTAATAACCTCTAATAAGAGCAATATCTGGAGCCGGCCTTTAGGGGGAATTAGCTTTATTATTTATCAGCGGCCGCTGAAGTGTGACATGTAACTCTATACACACGGCCATTTCTGATTTCCAGCGCCATAAGCCCTGGGCTGCCCTTATACTGGAGCGTTCCCGAGCGAACAGGCTGTCTCTTATCACCCAGCCTAGTCATGGCTTCATTGACAGGCATGCCCAAAGTTACTCCTTCAGGGGTAGTGAATATACCTTTGGCCCCGGATATCGCCACAGAACTGACTATTAGCCCCCTATTGGATGTTCTATCTAAATGAATAAGAATTTGAGTTTTCTCTCCATTGTGAGGGACATAATAATACCAGCATACAAACGAATCATATTCGTGAACATCATGGGGCTGACCGACTTTTTTAATCACTTCCTCGGACTTCTGCAACAAGCCGATAGGGCCGATGCTTTTGCCAGCGCGGATCACTGCTTTCCCCTGCAAAGCAGACGAAGTTTTCTTAGCACCACTCTGCTGGGGCTTGGCATTAGGCCGCTGCGCCTGGCGATTCATCTTTGGAGGCTTAGCGCTGGGTTGCTGAGGCGTAGAGCTCGTTCTTTTAGGCGCAGCGCCCAGTTTCTTATCGGAATTTGAGGCGGAACTTGAGGTATGGCAGGTAATTTTATGCACATGGCTATTTTTAATATCCAGCGCCATAATGCCAGGGCTACCCTGATACTGGAGCGTCCCAGACTGAACAGGCTGTCTCTTATCGCCCAGTCTATTCATTGCTTCTTTGACTGACATGCCCAAAGTTACGCCTTCAGGGGTGGCAAATATACCTTTAGAGCCCGATATAGCCACCGAGTAAACCGTCAGTTCACGATTGGGTAACTTAGTAAAATGAATAAGAATTTTAGTATTATCCCCATTGTAAGGCGCGTAGTAAGTCCAGCACACAAAGGAAGCAAATTCTCTAACTTCATGGGGCTGGCCTACTTTTTTCACCACTTCAGCGGAATTCTGATACATACGAATGGGGCCTATGCCTTCACCGGCGCGTATCGAAGCCTTCGGCTGCGCCCCAGCGGGAGAACTCAGCACGCCTATCAGCAATGCCGCCAGCAGCAGGAGATTAAAACGTTTAGTTATGACCATATCACAAGCAGTCCTATATCTGCCAACTAAATCAGCGCTTCCTTAGAAATCAGCAGTAACCCTCAGATAAAAAACGACATCGTCCTGAACGTAAACCGACATGCCTTTATAAACCAGCTCTATCCCGTGTTTACTTTTATCCTTCATATAGGGCTGTCCCATTTTGGCGGTGACATCGCGCAAAGATGTGCCCAGGGTAATGCCTTTAGAAGTCGCAGTGTTGGTATTTCTAGCCCACTGCCGCACCTTATCGCTGGGAGGGATTGTCATAGACAGCAAATTGACGCCCTGCACTTTGCGCTGAGAGTTCCACTGGATCCCCATAATAATCCCCCGGTCACAGAGGTAATAGGTCCAAGTTTCTGATCCGCTTATAGTATGCTTTTCGGCAGGAGCGCCTAAATGGACCTTAACCGCCTCTTGAGTATCGCCGATTCTAATCCCGTTGCAGCTGCGGCCGGGAACAATCTCCGAAGCGGATACCCAAGCAGGCGTCCACACCAATAATGCTAAAATCACGATTGTCAAAGAAAGAGAACGCTTAAAAATCTTCATTCCCGATTAACTCCTTATTACAATACCAATCACAATATTGCTATTACAATACTACTAACTACACAGCCCTGCTTCTTGTGTTCCCTTGCAAACCAAGACTGCTATCCGCCTCATTCGGCCAGCCAGTGAAACCAGCGGCCCATCCGCTTGTACCCGCAGCTGTCTAACCAAGCGCCCAGATTATACCATAAAACCGGCGAATGATGATCTATCAAAAAGGTTCCCCAGGAATACTTTAGACCTTCCCAAGCACGTCCCGTCTGATAAGCCGCCGCACTAGCTAACGCATACCCCTGCAGCCCTGCCTTATCGCGGTTCACCGCCTGAATTGCCCAGTTATAAGCCTCGGAATACCGGCCTGCGCGAAAACTGTCCTCTGCCCGGCGGCAGCACTCCCTAACCGTCAGGGGATAAATAAAAGCAACGGTTTTCTGTGTTTCCAGCCAAGTCTCCCTCACAAAAATATCGCTGACATCATCGCTGTAAATTAAAGACCACTGCGGCAGCTTCCGCATCCTTTCACTGAGATTGCCGATAATACGGCTGGAAAGCACTAAATCGATATGGTACTTGTCAAACACCTGATAAAACTCAGGGGTGTCCGCTAACAGCGATTCCATCTGCTGCTGACGCAGGACCATTCTCCACGGCTGATCGTATTCAGCATATAAACCTTCAGCATAGCGCTGTTCCGAATAAACAGTATGGGCCCTTCCGTCCTGAAAGCAGCGCACTTGGGGATAAGCATAAAATTCCAGGTAACCTCCCCATTCATAGGGGTTATATATATTCTGCGGAAGCTGGGGATTCGCGGATATAAAATTCACCGCTTCCCGCGGAAACATCTGGGCGGTCATCGTCCAATGCTGCGCCCCGCCGATCCATCTGTGTCCCAGCTGATAAGCCCCCAACGTTAAAGACGCAAAAACTGCGGCATAAGCCCCAAAGCTAAGCCAGCGCCTCAGGGAAGCACCGGCGTTCACAGAGCCGGATGGTCTTGCAGGGCATCTTTCTATCCACAGATAGATAGCCGCCAAAGAGACCAAAGGAGCGTGCCGCCAAGCTGTAAGGCCCAGCAAAAGAAAAAAAACGCCCACGCCAAGCTGAGGCAAAGTCCAGGTACGCTGCCTGAAAAGCTGAGCAAAAAGCTGACAGAAAAGCAATAAAGCAGCCAGCGCGGCACAAGCTCCCAGCTGGCTGAGGCTGGGGCGCTGCCATTCATTGAGCCCTACCTTAAATACCGTCTGTTCCAGCATACTAAAGGGAAAGCTCAATATATGCCAATGATAGGGATTAAAGATGGCCGTTAACAGCAAAGAGGCAGCCAGAACGCTCCAGAGAGCCAAAGACTGCCGCCGCATTTCCCGCCGTAGAGTGCAGGACACAGCATAAACGCCCTGAACCGCCAGCAGCACTCCGAAGCCGCCATGGAGATTCGAGCCCAAAGCGGTTAAAAAAGGCAGGATATAGAGAAATTTGGCCTGCTGAGCATCTAGGTAACGGCTTAAACAGTAAAAATTTGCCGAAAGCAGCAGATAGGTAAAAATATAGCAGCGGGCATCAAAGAAAAAAGCCCCTTGGGCCAAAGCGACAAACACCAAAATGCCCCAGGCTGCCACCAGTGCTTCCCCTCCCTTATGCCGGTTTAGGAGGAGAGGCAAGACGGCAAAGGCCAGGGCCAGCACAGCGCTTCGCAAGACATACAATCCATCTAGGCCGAGCCCAACGTAAACACTATAGAAAATAATCTGGCAGAGCCACTGGTGATTCAGCCACTCGGCGATACCCGCTCCGAAGGTAAAAGGGTCCTGCGGCTCTGGCAGCCAGCCATTATCCAGCAGATAGCGGCCAGAAGCTAGATGCCACCAGGTGTCGGCAGCGGGAAGAATGGGAAAGAACAGAACTCCCAGCCAAACGGACCAGCAAAGCCAAAAAAGACAGCGCTTCAAAGATATAGAGCGGATCATCATGAATAAACCACCATTAATAATAATGCCATTTTTACCAGAAACGGTCAAATTAACGGGGTCCAACCCGCAGGCACAACAGCGCACTTAAAAACAGGTAACCACCTAACCAGCGTAGAAAGGTTATAGTTCGGGGCTTAATGCCTCACTTTTACGCTTGGGGTTATTTCCAAGCTAAATCACTGAAGAGTAGGCTCAACAGCCTTCTCTACGAGGCGTTTAATGGCATTAAATATGGCATTAAATATTAGGAGCGCCCACTGATGCTGCGCGCGACCGGTATTGACATAGGAGCTACGGGCACACGCTGGGTCTCCGTAGGCCAATTTTGGGGGGCTGCCCAAAAGGAGACTAGTCTGCCTACGGGCGGGTCTAGTATAGCCAATTTAGGCGCTGATAAACTGACCTTCCGCCGCATGAGCGTGCCTCACGTGGGACGCGATATTCAAGCCCAAGTTGTGCGCGAAGAGCTCAGTTTCTCTTTGCCATTCAGCTTAGAAGAAGCGGCTTGGGATTGGCTGGAAAAAGATGAAATGGCTTCTGTGGTTGTCGCTTTTAATGAAGACATCGTAGCTATGCGCCAAGCCATAGGCGAACACGCTACCATAGACGCCGAGCCTTTCTCTTTCCTTCGCGCTCTGCTCGAAGCCAAACAGACCGAAGCGCTGGTATTTGATTTCGGCGCTACGCACACCACGGTCTGCGGCATCAAAGATCGCGCTCTAGAATGGATTAAAGTATCTCTGCGCGGCGGCCAGGATTTGACGAAACGTCTAGCTCAGGCCCACAATTTAGGCGAAGAAGAAGCCGAGCAGCACAAACGTTCTCTAGGCTGTGAAGATCCGATCTGCACCAGCTGGCTTAAGGAGATAATTGACAGTCTGGCCTTATCTAGCCGCCCTTCCTTTTCCAGCGTCTTCATCTGCGGCGGCGGAGCTGCTCTGCCCGGCCTCAGCGAGAAGCTGCAGGAATACTGTGGCAAAGAAGTCAAGCTCTTCCCTCTGCCCGAATCGCTCAGCGCTTACAGCGATGTGCCCGCTTATGGAGCTGCTTTAGCCGGCAAACCCCGCCGCCCCAAAGTGGAACTCTGCCCACCGGTCCAGAAGAGTACCGATCTGCCGCTCATTTACATCTTTTGGATAGCATTGCTGATAATAATGGGAACCCTCGATTTAGAACTGCGCCATGCTACTTTGGCTAATCTTCAGCAGCAGCAGCACACGGTTATATCGGCAGCTATACAAAAAGAAGCGCCGGAGATGGCCAGCCTTCCCGTTGCCGAGATTCCTGCTGAAGTGGAAAAGCGCCTAACCCGCGCCCAGCAGATCAGCCTCAGCTCTCCGGAAAATTACACGGCTACTTTGGCAGCAGTAGATAAAGCTATGTCCCCTCTGACCAATCTCGAAGTGCGCACTATAGAGTTTAAGCCCGACAACACAGGAAAAAACACCTTAGTTCTCCTTACAGGCTTAGCCGAATCAGCGCAGCAAGTTGAAGAATTTCGCAGCGCCTGCGACAAGGTGCTGACCCAAGCCGACCTTATAGATAACCGCGCCGGTGCCAACAGTACCACGCGCTTTACCATAGAAGGGCAGCTGCGCCAGCAATGAACAATAAGCAATCGCGCCAATTATTGTATATCGTAAGTTTATTGCTCGTGCTTCTGCTGTGGGTTCTAGTTTATGCTGCTCCTAGGCTGAGTAAAATTCACGCTCTGGAAAAAGAGAGCCAGGGTTATGTAAGGCAGCGTCAAGAGATAGCTAATTCCCTAGCAGCATTTAAGCGGAGCCGCAAGGACCTGCCTGCTCCCCAGCCCAACACCACCAGCTGGCTGGCCGGTCACGCTCTCACCGGCCTAGAAAAACACCTGGAGACCAACAATCCCTACAACAACGGGTTAGGCGCTCAGCTCAAATTGCGCAATATCGACGAAGAAGCTGTAGTTAAGCTGCTGAAGAGTTTAAGCACCGTCAATTTGGTTGTCAAATCGTTTAAGCTTGAAGATGCTGACGGCAACGGCCTCTGGAACTTAGAAATGATGGTAGAGGTGCCGCTATGAGATACGCAGCAAAAATAGCGATCTGGCTGGCGGTTTTCTTAGCAGTACTTGCCATCCGCTTTCCCTATGAGCCAGTATTTTTACGCATTATTAAGCAAGTTCAGGAAACAACCCAGGCGCAAATTTCCTGGGACGAACTTCACGCCAGTATTTTAGGGGCAGAATTCCAGGGATTTCGGGTTATTATGCCGTCAGGGTTTGCCTTTTCTGCCGATCAGGCCGCCATTTCGCCTAGTTTTAAAGGTCTGACCATCAGCTGCACCCAAACCGCTAAAGATGGAAAAGCCACTGCGCTAGTGACCAATAAAAACATAGAATTCAACGCAGAAAAGCTGGAGGTCGATACCGGCTCTAAGGACATCGGCACTGTCAAGATGTCTGGAAATCTCGCTTACGCCCTTGAAGACGCTTCCGTTAAGGGAGAAGCCCGTTTCGTCATTCCCGATCTATCAGGTATGCTTCCTATCAGCTTAAAAAACATCGAGATAGGCAGCGCTATCAGCACTGAAGCAGCAGGCGGCAAAAAAGACACCACAACTATCGTAAACGCTTTAACCCTCTATGGCGAAGGCCTAGATGGAGATGGCACTCTCAAATTCACCTACACCCAAGGCAGCGATTCCCCCGCTCTGAGCGGTACTCTGAACGTAAACGCTGCCGGTCTCGGTTCACAAACTATCGAACTCGGGGGCACATGGGCCCAACCGCAGTGGAATCTTGCAGGAGCAAAGCAATGAAAAAATTTGTAACCTTCATGGTCATGCTGTCGTTAGCACTGCCTTTGTTAAGCGCAGACGGTGCTTTTGCCAGGCCCAAACGCCATCCTAAGTCCCAGAATAAGCCCTCCACCCCGGCGGTCACCAGGCCAGCCAGAAGAACGCCGTCACCGAGAACGCAATCTTCCAAAGCCAATAATGAACCGGGCGAACTGTACACACCCGCCGAGCCGCTCATGGACCGCACCATAACTCAGGCCCTGCGCAACGGTCACATTCTCTTAAACTTTGAGAATATAGATGTGCGCGTGCTGGCCCGCATGATGAGCGAGCTCACCGGCAAAAACATCGTAGTTGACAATGCGGTCAACGGTAAAGCGACTATTCTTTCCTCCCGCGAAGTTACCGTTCCCGAAGCCTGGGACATATTTAAGGCAGCAATGAACCGCTATGGATATTCCATTGTCAACCGCGCTGGGGCTACGATGATTCTGCCCATCGCCGCCTCCAAAGGCAGCGCCCAAATATATCAGGGCCAGAGCCCTATTCCCAGCAGTGAAGACACTATCGTAGCCGTACTCATCCTCAAGCGCGGCAATCCCGAGGATATCGAAAAGACCATTAAGCCTCTGCTTTCAGAGACCGGTGTGGTTTCTTCATATAAAGACGGCAAAGCCATAGTTATCACCGATCAGGCCTTCATCGTCAACCGCGTGGCCCAGATCGTCAAAGGCCTGGACAGCGCCGATCCTAAAACCCGAACGACTGTCGTATTCCCGCGCTATATGGAAGCTGACAAAGTGGTCAATTCCATCAAAAACATTTACAAAGAAAAGGAAAGCCGCAACGAATTCGCCATCTCGTCCTTCGCTCCCTCAAACGCGATTATAATCGCTGCCAATCCCGAGCTGACGGGAGAGATAAAACAGCTTCTCTATCGCTTGGATATTCCGCTTTCCGCCCCCACCAAAACCGAACCGGCTCGCTTTTTCGTCTATAATCTGCAGTACGCTCAGGCCAGCGACGTAGCTAAAATTCTTTCTGAAATGCTTTCAGAGAGGCAAAAAGCCGTAGAACAGCGCCTCAAGGAAGCTAAAGTTCCCGCAACCGAGGACGCAGCCAAAAACTCCAGCAAAAACAAAGATGTTACCGCAGACATTACCGGCCCCACCGGCAAGACCGAAGCGGTCAACACTGTCGGTTTTACTTCTTCCAAAGTTTCCTCTGATACTGAGACCAACTCTCTGCTGCTCTACGTATCGCCCTCCGAATACGACGAACTGCGCTCGGTAATTGCCAAACTCGACTGCGAACGGCGGCAGATTCAGATATCGGCTGTCGTTGCCGAGGTAGCTTTGCAGCGCACCCACAATATGGGCATCAACTGGCAGGCAGCAGCGTCTGGAGGCGTTATCGGTTCCTTCAGCGGCGGTTTAACCGAAGAAGGGCTGCTCAACGTATTAGCCAGCGGCAACTTTGTAATGGGAACGCTGTCCTCAGGTTCGGAAACGATCAAAGTCAACAATCAAGACGTCAAGGTTCCTAAGTTCTTAGCCTTCCTGAGTATGCTGGCAAACAATACCGATTACAACCTCATTTCAGCTCCCCGCGTACTGACCCAAGACAATAAGCAGGCGATGATCAATGTCGGACAGGTTGTACCCTTTGCCACCAGCGGCAAACTCGACTCCTACGGACAGCCTTTGGTCACCTTTGATTACCGCAACGTAGGTATCAAGCTGGAAGTAACGCCGCATATGAGCAGGTCCGGCAAAATCCGCATGGACGTCAAGCAGGAGATCCAAGAAGTTACCAGTTATCTAGAGCAGGAGATGGCCGGCGTAAAATTCTCTGCCCCCGTCGTTTCCAACCGCGAAGTTAAGACCACGGTCACCATCCCCGATGGAGATACATTGCTCATCGGCGGTCTAATTTCCAAAAAGACCAGCGATGTTATCAAAGGCATTCCGTTCCTGCGCGATATACCCATCCTCGGTTTCCTGTTCCGCAGCAAATCCTCTGAAGAGCAAAAAACCAGCATTTTCATCTCGCTCACACCCAAAGTAGTCGATCTGGACGACAACATGGAAGTGAACGACGCGCCGCTGGCACCTTACCTCAAATATCCCGGCCTGCCCGGCGATCAGCAGCATGAGAACCGCGATACCATCCTGCCAGAATATAATGGCGTAGATGTACCCGTTTCCTCTTATCAGTATAAAACCACGCAGATTCTCCCCCAGGAAGAGCAATTTGCCGATCCCCAGCGCACTGAGCCTGGCTCTGTCGGCAACCCCACGCCTAACCATACGGCTACTCCCACAGTTACCCCCGCGCCCAGCCGCGTTACTCTGCCCGTCGTTACTAATAAAAAGAGCTAAAAAATGAACAATACCGTTCCCCAGGAATTCTTCCAGCGCCATCGCCTGCTGCCGCTGGAAGAAAACGACGAATTTCTCAAAGTAGGTATCCAAAGCGAAGCCGATCACCAAATTCTGGAAGACTTGCGCTTAGCTTTGCGCAAAGAGATCGTCACCGTCGATATGAAGCAGGACGAGCTTGATGCAGGGCTTCAGCGCTTTATCGTCGATAGCAGCCATTTGGAGGAAGAACAGGACGAGCAGGACCGCCTAGACGTCGACCTCAGCCAAGACCTCTTAGCCGATGTGGCCGACGCTCCGATTATCCGCCAAATCAACAGTCTGTTCTTACAGGCTATGGACACGCGCACGTCAGACATCCATATCGAGCCCTACGAAAAATT
Organism: bacterium; assembly: GCA_030535355.1. Classification (GTDB taxonomy): domain Bacteria; phylum Vulcanimicrobiota; class Xenobia; order Xenobiales; family Xenobiaceae; genus JAFSXO01. Next base: position 22,097 of record JAUNIO010000010.1, read on the forward strand.
CACGTTGGTGCGTATGCGCATTGACGGTGTTTTGGTAGAGACCCATCAGCTGCCCAAGACCAGGCACAATCAGCTGATTACCCGCCTAAAAATCATGTCCCAGCTGGACTTAGCCGAAACCAGGCGCCCCCAGGACGGACGCCTGCATGTCCATTCCGGCGACCGCCATATCGATGTGCGCGTTTCCACCGTGCCCACCATTTATGGAGAGCGCGCGGTGATGCGTCTGCTGGAAAAGGATATGAAACTCTATTCTTTAGAGCAGCTGGGCATGGTAGAAAAAGACCGCAATGAAGTCACGGAAATAGTTTCCCATCCCTACGGTCTCTTCCTCATCACCGGCCCTACCGGCTCGGGCAAAACTACCACCCTTTACACCATCCTCGACATGATCCGCTCTCCGCAGCGCAATATTATTACCATCGAAGACCCTGTGGAATACCGCATTGCCGGCATCAGCCAGATTCAGGTCAACGACAAAGTAGGCATGACGTTTGCCAGCGGTATGCGCTCTCTGCTGCGTCAGGACCCAGACGTCTTAATGGTAGGTGAAATCCGCGACCCGGAGACAGCCGACATAGCCATTCACGCCGCCCTGACTGGCCACTTAGTGCTTTCCACCCTGCACACCAACGACGCCCCCACAGCCGCCACGCGCCTTTTAGACTTAGGCATACCGCCTTATCTGCTGTCTTCATCGATTTTAGGTGCCATGGCGCAGCGCTTGGTGCGCAACCTCTGCCCCCACTGCAAAGAGCGCTACACCCCGGATTCCCGCGAACTCAGCCGTCTAGGACTTGAGCATTTGCCCGATCACGCTCAATGCTGCCGTCCCAAAGGCTGTGAGCTCTGCCACAATTCCGGTTATAAAGGACGCAGCGGCATTTATGAGATTATGACCGTAGATGAAGAACTGCGCAGCCGCATCGCGCGTTCTGAAGATTCCCGAGTTTTAGGCAAAGTCGCCCACGAACGCGGTATGCACACCCTGCTGGAAGATGCGACCGCCAAGGTTATGCGCGGTGAGACCAGCATAGATGAAGCCCTTAGAGCCGCGCGCTTATAGCTCAAGACCTGCAGAAAGCTTCCAGGAATAAGCCATGCCTCTTTACTCTTACAACGGTTCAGACCAAAAAGGCAAAAAGGTCAGCGGTATGGTGGCAGCGGCTTCGCGCACCCAAGCCCACCAAAAACTGCGCGAGCGCAATATTTTTCCCACCGCCATTAAAGAAGACCTAGGCTCAAAGACCAGCCACGTCGGCGGCGACGATCTGGCTTATGTAGTCATGCAGCTGGCAGCCCTGCTAAAATCCGGCATTCCCATGGATGAAGCCCTGTCTTCTTTGGCCGAATCGGCGGAAAACGCTAAAATGCGGCGCGCTCTCGCCCGCGTCCAGGTACGCTTGCGCGAAGGTGAGACTTTATCCAGCGCTATGACCGAAGACGCCATTTTTCCGCCTATGATGGTGCGCATGGTCAGCGCCGGAGAAGAAGCAGGCCAGCCAGGAGAGATACTCGATCGCTACGCCGTTTTTATGCAAAACGAGATCGAGCATACCCGCGCTCTGCAGTCAGCTCTGGCCTATCCCTGCGTACTCGTGGGATTAGCTTCTATCCTGCTGGTAGCTCTGGTGATGTTTCTCACCCCTATCATAAAGGACATGTACGATTCCACGGGCAGCGAACTGCCCACCATCACCCAGTGCATGGTCAGTTTGGGCGATTTTCTGCACAACTGGGGCCTAATGACGTTAGTAATTGGCGTAGTATTGCTATTTCTCATCTACAAGTCTATGTCGCAGCTCACTATAGACCGGCTCAAACTGAGGTTTCCCATCTTTGGCAATATGGTGAAAGCCGGCCTTATGGCGCGCTGGGCCAGGACCCTAGCCATGCTGCAGGGCGCTGGAGTTCCCTTGCTGCGCTCGCTGCAAATGAGCCGCGAAGTTTTGGACAACGAAGTGCTGACCAGAGAGCTTCGAAAAGTTGAAGTTGACGTAGAGCGCGGCGACGGTATTTCCGCTGCCATCCGCCGGGTCTATTTAATTCCCCCGCTTTTGCAGCAATTTCTTAAAACAGGCGAACGCACTGGCTCTATCGAGCCAATGCTCAATTCCGCAGCCAGTTTTTACGAGCGCGAACTGGCTAGAGCCCGCGTTGCTTTAGTGCGCTGGCTAGAACCCTGTTTAATCATATTTATGGGCATCATCGTTGGGCTTTTGGTTATTTCCGCGCTGCTGCCGCTATCAGAACTGTCAGCCAAACTGTAACAGAACAAAAAAAAACGCCAGCTCGCGTTAGCTAATGGAAGCTGGCGCAAGCAATCATTTGTTCGCGAAACACTAACTTAGATGGCACTGCATTAAAAACAAAAAGGCCCCGCAGGACAATTCCTGCTGGACCTTCCTCGCAACGGCTCTGCGCCGGCCTAGTTTTTAATCAATCCAACCGCGGCGGCGGCAGGCTTCCACAACGCGCTGAATAGCGATCATGTAAGCGGCGTCGCGCAGATTGCATTTACGCTCTTTAGCCAAGTCGAGCACCGCATGAGCGGCATTGACCATCAAGCGTTCCAGCTTCTCGAGCACCTCTTCGCGCTCCCAGAAGTAGTTCATGTTGCACTGAACCTGCTCAAAATATGAGCAAGACACGCCAGCAGCATTGGCCAAGAAGTCGGGCACCACAATAATGCCACGCTTCAAAATAGCTTCTTCAGCCGCCGGAGTCGTCGGGCCATTAGCGCCCTCTACGATCATTTTTACTTTGTCAGAAATCTGACCGCAGTTTTCTTCAGTGATCACGCGGCCTAAAGCAGCGGGAACCAGCACTTCAACATCCTGGCTTAACCAAGCGTCGCCGGGCAAAATTTCATAGCCTAATTCTTTGGCTTTTGCTTTATCTACACAGCCAAAGCCGTCGGTAATAGATTTTAGCTCGTCAAAGCTGACTCCGCTTTCGCGCTTATAGGTATAAGCACACTTGTCGTGGTGGTCATAGCAGGAGACGCACAGCACTTTGCCTCCCAGCTGGATCAGCATCTGCACCGCATACTGCGCCACATTGCCGAAGCCCTGCACAGAAGCCGTCACCTTAGTAATATCCATACCATAGGCTTTTAAAGCTTCGCGCAAAGTCCAGACTACACCGTAACCGGTAGCTTCGGTACGGCCCTTAGAACCACCGATGCCCACGGGCTTGCCGGTAATAAATCCGGGTTCTTTCTTGCCGACGATGGTCTCATATTCGTCCATCATCCAAACCATGTGTTTGCCGTTGGTCATCACGTCGGGAGCGGGTACATCCTCATAAGCTCCCACGTTTTTGGCCACGTTGCGCACCCAGCCGCGGCAGATACCCTCCTGCTCACGCTCGCTCAATTCGCGGGGATCGCAGATAACTCCACCTTTAGCACCACCTAAAGGAATGTCCACGACAGCGCATTTCCAAGTCATCCAAGTCGCCAAGGCGCGTACCGTATCAGCGGTCTCTTCAGGATGGAAGCGGATACCGCCCTTGCCGGGACCGCGGGCATCGTTGTGCTGCACGCGGAATCCGCGGAAGATTTTAGTGGTACCGTCATCCATATGCACAGGAATGGCAAACGCATACTCGCGCATGGGATTGCGCAGCAAATCGCGCGCATCCTGGGGCAGATCCAACATATCAGCGACTCTGTCGAACTGGGCCTGAGCCATCTCGAACGGGTTTTGGGCCATTACATCCTCCATGATTTACCGGAATATCCGATATTATCAATAATGTCGTCGCACTATAGCTATAGGCTACCAATTTAGCTGCCAATGAGGACGACACTACCCACTCCAGCTAAACGGCAGCATGTGTAACGCCAGCCCAGTTGGCCAGGCCCTTAAACGTCCCGGCCAGCTGGGCAACAATTCTCTTTATTTAATCAAGGAAGGCAGAACCGCATAAAATTCGGTTGCTTTCACCATATCGTCGAGGCAAACGCTATCGCGCACGGTATGGGCAGTCTTTTCATCGCCAGGGCCAAAACCTATGCTGGGAATATGGGCCTTGCCCATCCAATAAATGCCGTTAGTAGAAAATTCCCACTTACTGGCAGGCAGGTCTTCGAGGCCGATAATACGGCGGGCTTCTAACCCAGCCTGTACCAGGGGATGGCTCTCCTCGAGCGCCCAAGCCGGGAAGTATTTATCGACTGGGAAAACAAAACCGGTATAAGAAGGCTCAGCGTATTTCATCATTTCCACGCTGATGTCTTTTTTGCTCTCTTCGGGGACACAGGCACGCACCTGTTCCAAGCACTCTTCAGCGGTTTCACCAAAAGTCATGCGGCGATCCACATAAACACGGCACTCGTCGGGCACAGCATTGATCGAAGGAGTCTGTACTTTAACATCGCTGACGGTAATTTTACCGTGGCCCAAAAATTCGTGGTCACCCAGCTTAGGCTCGAGCTCGGAGATACCTTTAATGACAGGCAGCATTTTGTAAACCGCATTATCACCCAATTGATTAGAAGCAGCGTGAGCGCTGCGGCCTTTGGCAATAATCTCGATTTCCACGCGTCCCTTGTGACCGCGATAGACCTGCATTTTCGTGGGTTCACCGATAACTACGAAATCGGGCTTAATACCTTCGTGCTCCACAAAGGCGTTAGGGGCAATGCCGTCGCACCACTCTTCCATATTGCCGAAATAATAGGCTTTCCAGCCCTCGAGCATACCCAGTTTTTTGGCGATTCCCAAACCATAAACCATACCAGGAGTGCTGCCTTTTTCATCGCAGGCCCCGCGGGCATAGAGGACACCGTCTTCGATTTTGCCTTCAAACGGATCCCATTCCCATTCATCTCTGTCGCCAATGCCTACGGTATCAATATGGCTATCAAAGACGATAGTGCGCGGACCATTACCAATTTCCCCGACGATATTGCCCATACTGTCAAACCAGGTCTTATCAAAACCCACTTTTTTCATCTCGGCGGCAATGCGCTCACCGACATCCTTCAGCTGGGAATCCATAGAAGGAATGCGGCATATATCGCGCATGAAGGTTATGATATCTTCGCGATGTTCAGCGACTTCTCTTTGAACGGCGGCTACATCGATTTTAGGACAATTGCTCATGTCTATCTCCGTACTGTGAAAATTACGTCAGGCCTATTTTGCTTTAAGCGCAAACCAGGTGACGCAAAAAAAACGGCCAACCGACATATCATAATTAACAATAGCTAATACCCTTGGCTGGCCTCAAAAACTTATAATGCTTACTATTTCCTAGCTAATCAAAGCGTTCCTGCCTAATTACCCCCCAATTAACCGACAGTTAAAAGGACTGCATCAGCAAAGCCGGTCCCGTTAAGGCTTATCTCCCCTCAGTCATCAGCAGCCATCAAATTAATGACCTGGTAAGCCACTCTGGTAATGCGCTCCATAAACTCTTCAGTGCAGTCGTGGCGCGGAACCCCTTCCAATAATACCACCGGGGCTTCCTGGCGCTTTTCCAGCAGACATATTGTTTCCCAAGTTTCTAAAGCTAATTTTTGCCAGGCCAAGGCATCGTTGATATCTTCAGCCTGCTTTTCCCCACAGAATAAATGCAGATTAGCCTCACTGGCAAAGGCTGCCCGGGCACAGCGGGAATGAACAAAATAATGCAAAGATTCGGTACTGGCTAAACCCTCTGCAAAAGCGCGCATACGGCGTACCACTCTTTCCGGTTCGCCTTCAAAGACCACCAAACGGACTCCGCTAGTGCGGGAACCCACGATCGCATCGGCGGCTTCTCCGGAAAGCAGGATACTGCCTCCGCATACGCAATGCACCTGCTGAGCTTTAATCTGTCCCCGATGCACCATGCGCCAGATGGGCCCTGAGATGTCCAGCAGAGTGCGCTCTAAAGTGCCAGGCATTTCTTTTCCCTCTATTACCAGCTCTAAATGAGAGCCATACAGTTCGCTGACTTCCTTGGGAGTTAATGGATAAATATCGCTGCGCCTGCGAATATGCCCTGCGGCAATTGGGAAATCGCTAATTTTTAATATGGTAGAGCACAAGCCGCTATACGGCATCCACAAAGGAATCTTGCGCCCAAAAGCGTCGCCAAATGTTTCCTGAAGCGTCTCCTTACCAATATTCTGCACAAATAACGGCCCTGGCCAAAAAACTTTCAGCAAACGCTCTAAACGCTCGCTGTTCTCACTTTGATGCCAGTACATCCAGCACCCAGAGCGTTCACTCACCCCTATCGTCCAGGAATTGCGGGCCACCATATCGCTCAGCTGGGTCATTTTAGCTGCTAAGTAATTGTCCGCCTTCGCCCAGACTACCATACCTATTTCGGAAGGGCAGGCGATAATCTTACCATTGTTCAGCAGCTCAGCGATCCATTTCTGCTCAGCGCGGTCATTGGCCAAACGGTTGCCATTGAAAACTACCGGCTGCCACTGGGAAGAAGCTATCTTTTTGCTGGCCATGCTATCCCCTTACAGTACGCGCTCCGAAAGATTTTGTCCGGGTGGCGCTACACGCTTACTCAAAGTCGTTTTCACAGAACGCAGCAATTCCATAGCTGAATACGGCTTTGCCAAATAAAGGCAGTGGTTGTCAGCAAAGAACTTGCGCAATTCCGAATCCATAAAAAATCCTGTGCCCAAAAAACCAGTTACAAACACTGCACGCTGCTCCAGCTGAGGCTGTTCGGCCACAATCATTCTATACAAATCCATGCCGTTCATATCCGGCAAATTAAGGTCGAGAATCATAGCCTGACATTCATTGCGGCGCACCGCTTCCAAAGCCCGATCAGCCCGATCGCAAAGCAAGACGTCAAAACCAGCCTTACGCAAAGCATATACGCTCTCGCGCACTCCCTTTTCATCATCTTCCACAAACAGCAGGCGCGCCAGAGATTTCAAGGAGGATTCTTTTGACCAAGGGGATTCGTTAATGCTGTCCATCGAGAGGCGATGAGAAATTTCCAGATCGAGAACTATCCCCTCTTCAGTGTTGATAACCTCAACCCGGCCCTGATGCAGAGCGGTAACTGCCCTCACCAGCGCCAGTCCCCACACGGGAATCTGCGTGCCAGGCCAGGTTAGAGTTAAACTGCTGTACAGAGGGCCTGGGTTCTCTGGTGTGCCCAACAGTTCGGCAGGCCACGATAAACAGCAGGGTTCTGTTATGCGCAGATGCAGAACGCTTTTGTCGATTACAGACACATCAATGCTGACGCGCTTAACTTCATCATCTTCGGCAGCTCCGCCCGCTAAAGTCGCCAAACGGGTACGGTACTGTTTCCACAGATTGCGGTTGCTGGCTACCCAGAGCAAAAGATTGAGAATTAGAGAACTAAACTGACGCCGATCACCGTAGAGAGAGAATTCAGCCACTTCATCACTGAAGTGAATATCATAATCCGCATAGTCTATTCTGTCAGAACTGGCATATTCTCCGGAAGCATAACCTTCTCCCTCGTAAGCTAACGCCCTAGTTACGTCAGAAATAACTATGCGCGGATTTATATAAGTCAAAGGCACGAAACTGCCTATGCGCAGGGCTTCCTCGATGTTATTAAGCTCCTTGGCTGAGGCAAAAGCCCGCTTATGCAGCGTTTCCACCATTTCCCGCTCGCTGGCAGAATAATTGCGGTTATCTAACAGCAGCTCGGCATAGCCCAAAATAACTCCTAAGCCATCGGAAAGATGGCGCGCCGTAACTCCAACTTGCAGGCCCAGACTCAGCGTCTGGATAAGCGCCCCCCATTGCTCTTCCCAAAAGCGCAGCAGCTCATTCTGCTGGCGTAGGCGCGTCTGCAAGGCAGCAACTTCATCTTGGCCGTCTTGGCCTGCGCTGGCTTGCTGTAAAGACCTGAGAACGGGAAGCTGAGGAGAGGGCTGCGCAGCTTTATGCTCTGCATCGTCGTACCAAATATCGGCCGGCGCAGCTGTCTCCAAGGAATTGGTATCAGCTTCAGTCTTAGGGCTGCCTGCCTGATTGAGGATAGGCTGCGGCGGCAAAGATGCCCCTGCAGGCCTCTGGGCTGACATATCTGCTAGATAGGACTCCGGCAAAACCACATCAGCTATAGCAAATTCTTTAGAAAGCAGCCGGTGTACAGCCTTAAGCACCCGACAAGAAGAGCAGCTCGGTTCTTTAATTTTGATAACCCGCTCTTCTGGCTTATAATCAAAGCCCTGGTGTTCTTCCCATTGAGGATCAGCGACACCGCCACCGCCCTCACAGGCACCCACCGCAATAAAATAACTGCTGGGAGAGAGCACAGCCGCATTATCCCTAAAACTGCTCCACAGCAAATCGCTGCAGGGCAGCCCCACAATTATGACTTCCGCTTTGTTTTTGCGCAGCCAGCTCAGTCCTTCGTATGCGGAATAAGTAGTAAAAACATCAATATTGTTCAGTTTATAAAACTCGGTTAAAGGACAGTACTTGCCGGAAGGATTGATGCCGCGGCGTTTAATATGCAAAAACTTAACAGCCATAATTGTCTAATTTACGCTAAGAAAAAGCTGTTTCCCTTGTATGCGTAAAACGAAGTTTAGAGCTTGCGCAAAACTGTCCTATATACAAGGCCATTCTGCTAAAGCTCGATGGCCATTAAGAGGTAACCGTCTAGTCAGATAGTTTTGCAAGTTAGCTGGAAAAGCAAATTAAACTATGTCGATCCCTAGTTAAAAACGGCATCAAGCTTATATGCTTTAATATAGCACAAAAAAGAGCGCTTTAGGGCAAAGCACTCTTCTGCAGCATTTGTAGCTTCTCCCCCTTCCCATCCGTTAGCAATATCATTTAGTTAAGCAAAGCATAATATCTGTATATACACACACAAATCAAATCACCGCTTCATTTAAGCCTCAGGGGCCTGGCTTTTTTGCGTCAGCTTCTGCCCGCTGCGCTGCTTCGCTACGCTCAGATGCTACGCTTAGCAGAACTGCCGCAACGCCAGGGCGACGGAAGACGTGCAAACGATAACTTGTTCGCGAAACACTAACTAAATGATATTGCATCCTTTAGAGAGAGTCAGATAGTTCGCAAGTTAGCTGATCGCTAACTAAACGACATTATTCTAACAACTAATAGCGGTAATGCTCCGGCTTGAAAGGACCTTCCACGGGTACACCCAGATAAGCCGCCTGTTCGGGAGTCAGCTTGGTGATATGCACTCCCAGCTTAGCCAAATGCAGCTGGGCCACTTCTTCGTCGAGCTTCTTCGGCAGGAAATAAACGCCGATGGGATATTTTTCAGGATGGTTCCACAGCTCAATCTGAGCAATAACCTGGTTGCTGAAGGAGCACGACATCACAAACGAGGGATGTCCCGTCGCGCAGCCCAAATTCACCAAACGCCCGCGAGCCAGAACGATGATAGCCCGCCCGTTAGGCAAATGGAAAAGATCGACCTGGGGCTTAATTGGTTCTTCAGTGACACCAGGAGTATTTTCCAGCCAGCGCATATCTATCTCGCAGTCAAAATGACCGATGTTGCAGAGAATAGCCTTATCTTTCATGGCCATCATATGCTCGCCGCGCACCACGTCTTTACAGCCGGTCGTGGTCACAAAAATATCGCCTATAGGCGCAGCCTCTTCCATGGTCACAACTTCATAGCCTTCCATAGCTGCCTGCAGAGCACAGATAGGATCGATTTCGGTAATCAGCACCCGGGCACCAAAACCGCGCATACTCTGAGCGCAGCCTTTGCCCACATCGCCAAAGCCATTGACTACGACAATTTTGCCAGCTACCATAATATCGGTGCCGCGTTTAATGCCATCAGCCAGGGATTCCCGGCAGCCGTACAAATTGTCAAACTTCGATTTAGTCACGGAATCGTTGACGTTAATAGCCGCCATTTTCAGAGTGCCTTCGGCAAAACGGCGGTAGAGATTATGCACCCCTGTCGTTGTTTCTTCGCTGACACCGCGAATATCTTTGCACATTTCCGGATAAGAATCGTGCACAATATTGGTCAGGTCCCCGCCGTCATCGAGCAGCATATTGGGAGCTTGGCCGCCTTCAAATTCCAAAGTGCGCTCAATGCACCATCTATATTCCTCTTCGGTCTCACCTTTCCAAGCGAAGACCGGCACTCCGGCAGCTGCGATAGCCGCCGCCGCGTGATCCTGGGTGCTGTAAATATTGCAGGAAGACCAGCGCACGTCAGCTCCAAGGCATTTCAAAGTTTCAATCAAAACAGCCGTCTGAATGGTCATGTGCAGGCACCCGGCAATACGCGCTCCCTTCAGCGGCTGACTGGAACCGTACTTCTCCCGCAAAGCCATAAGACCGGGCATTTCCTGCTCGGCCAAAGCGATCTCCTTGCGTCCCCATTCGGCTAATCCGATATCCTTTACCTTGTAATCCACGGCTACATCCTCCTTAAATTGCCTATATTAGGCTGCCTATATTGTTTTCGCGAAATATTAATACCATGTGACAGAAGCGGATGACATCAAAAATGCCAGCTCCCGCAGCTCTCCAATATCAAGAGCGGCCTTAGTTAAACAAATACCCTAAAAATGCCTTTTTTGCAGCAGCGCTTTGCAGGTTTTTAGGAAAAAATTAACATCCTGTGGGACAGTCCAAGAAACGCGTTTTCACGCCAAAGTTCTCCTCCAGCAGAGGCATCAAAGCCTGCACGCCAAAGACTTCAGTGCGATAGTGACCGCCAAAAGCCACATTAGCCCCCATTTCTCTGGCGGCATGGTACATGGAGTGACTGCTTTCGCCGGTAAAGTACAAGTCTAAGCACTTTTCCCGGGCTTTTTCCAATTCTTTCAGGCCACCGCCGCCACTGCTGACGCCAAAGCGCTGGATCATCGTTTCGCCAAAAAGCCAAGATTTAACTTCAGCGCCAATGACCCGGCTAAATTTATCGATCAGGCTCTGGGCGGTTACAGCGTCTGAAAGTTCCGCATACCAGCCAACTTCTCCAAAATCTCCGCTAATTTCGTAGCCCATCTTCTGGAGAATCTGCGCATTATTGCCCACCTGAGGATGGCGATCCAGCGGCAAATGGGCTGCATAAAGACTGATGTTGCGGCTCATCAAAGCATTTATGCGGTGTTTTTGCCAGCCGACCAAACGATCTGTAGAAGGCCACCATAAACCGTGATGGGTTACGATCATTTGGCAGTCAGCCAATTCCTCAAAGACCTGCAGACAGGGATCGACCGCGAAACCAATCTTTTGCACCTCTTCAGCGCCTTCGATCTGCAAACCGTTGCTGGTATAATCCTTAAATTCCGAACAGCGCAATAAATCATTGAGGTAGCGCACTATCTCACCGCGAATAGCCATTGTTCACCTCTAAACATAATTAAAAAACTTCAAAGGCTTCTAATTAAGACTGACCGCTAGCTGGGCCGCCAGCCTGGCATTGTTCACCAGCAAAGCCCTATTTGCTTCTAAAGTTGCTCCCTGAGTTTCCCTGGCCATATAATCCAGCAGGAATGGAGTCAGCTGTTTGCCCAAATGCCCTTCATGCTCGGCTCGTTCCATAGCTTCATTGAGCACTTTCTGCAGCACATCGCTCGGCAGCTGTTTTTCCAAAGGAGCGGGATTAGCCACAATAATACCGCGGCCAAGGAACTCTCGGCTAGTATTGTAAAATACCGCCAGCTGCTCTACCGTATCCACCCGCGAACCAATACCTACATGAATTCCCGAAGTATAAAAACGCGGGAAACTTTCCGTGCGATATAAAGCGACTGGAATGCCCAGAGTCTCCAAAACTTCCACAGTGGTCAGCACGTCTAAGACAGATTTAATGCCCGAACAGACCACCGCCATTTTCGTCCGGGATAGCTGGCTTATGTCAGAGGAGGCATCAAAATGGCTGAGCCAATGAGGGCTGATGCCACCTAAACCGCCAGTAGTAAAGACCTTAATCCCCGCTTTTTCGGCCAAAATAATGCTGGCTGAAACCGTGGTAGCCGCCCGTTGTTTTAAGGCTACTACACCGGGAATATCCCCGCAATTGGCCTTCATATAGCCCTTGCCCCGGCAAAGCTGCCGCAGCTCAGTTTCGCTTACCCCAATAATTCCGCGCCCTTCATCAAAGGCCACAATAGCGGGAGCTGCACCTTCCTGCCTGATGACCTCCATAATCTCTTGAGCCGTATCATAGTTGAGCGGCCTAGGCAGTCCCTGCGCAAATACGCAGGATTCCATAGCGACCACCGGCCGTTTCGACCGCAAAGCTTCAGCTATTTCTTCAGAAAAGCTTAGAGCTAACGACATGCGTTCTTCCATAGCTTCCTCCATTGGCCAATGTCATTTAGTTAAGACTCAATGACATTGGAAATGTTGACTCATATACAACTATCGCCACGTTCAGACCTGCGTATAAGCTAGTCTATAACATAAGCTAAACCCCGCTTTCCCAACAGTCTTGGGCACCCCCTCTGTCGCAGTCGCGACGTCTCCCCCTCCCATCCTTTAGGGGGAGTCAGATAGTTTCGCAAGTTAGCTGATCGCTAACTAAATGATATTACCTTTAGGGGGAGTCAGATAGTTCACAAGTTAGCTAATCGCTAACTTAACGGGACTGCTCCATTAGCCAATGTCATTTTATCACCAGTCTTGGGTACTCCCTCTATCTCAACTGCGGCACCTCACCTTCCCATCCTTTTGGAGAACTTTAGGAGAAGAGTCATTTGGGGGAGCTAAATAGTTATCTAAATAGTTCTTAACAGCACAACGATCTCTTAACAGCACCGCTGCAGCACGATCTGCGCTGCCTTTTCCGCCGCTTCGCCTAGCTCATCAGCATGTTTCTTAGCCTTGGCAAAACACTCGCGCTGCCCGCAGTTCTGCTTCACGTTGAGAATAGCCCCGCGGATCCCCTGGAGAAGCATCTGCACTCCGCTGACAACATCGCTGTAATTGGATTTCTTGCAGTTGGCAGCCAAGCTTTCCGCCCGCCGCAAAATATCCACAATACGTTCCGAGATCCATAACGGTCCCTCGATAGCTCCGCGCAGAGCTTTCAAGATAGCCGCATTGCGAAGTTCCGGCTGCTCTTTGGGCAAACGCTGCGCCGCCACCACCCGGCCATAAAGCTCGCCGTCTTTAGCAGCCCAATCCGCCAATTCTTCAGCCCGGGCGGCTAATTCATCTCCTAGCTGCTCCAGCTCTTCTGCGTTAAGCTCTGGCGCTGCGAACTTGTCTTGGCGGATTCCGAGCGCGCCTATCCGCGCCGCCATGGCCAGCAGACAGGTGCCCATGGACGCGCCCAAAAGCACTGCGCTCCCCCCACCCCACTGCGGATCGGGTGCAGCTAGATTGGCCAAAACACCGCCTATACTTAGCTGCAGCACGCCCCTGTTATGCGCTGAATCAGCCTCTGCCTGTTCAGCGGGATCAGCCCCACCGCCAGCGCTTATGATACTTTCAATGCTTTCTTCGGTCATATTTTCATCCACAGCGTATTGCCTATCACTTCAACGCCTTTTTTAAATACTTTATTCACTAAATTTTCTCCAAAACGATAAGGCCATTCACGATAATCGCGAACATCAACGATCAAGAAATCCGCCTGTTTGCCCGCTTCTAAACTGCCCACTCTATCGGATATTCCCATAGAATGAGCGCTGTTGGCTGTAGCAGCGATCAAGGCTTCTTCGGGGGTAAATTTCAGACGCAAAACCGCCAGCGACATAGCCATCTGCATAGAAAAAGACATGGTAGAGCCAGCGTTAAAATCCGTTCCCAGCGCCACGCACAGACCAGCGTCGATCATGCGCCGTCCTGGAGCATAGGACTCACTGCCCAGGAAAAAAGAAGTGCAGGGCATTAAAACGCAAACGGCATTGGTGCTCAGCAGCAATTCTATATCAGCTTCGGTCAGCGCCATGAGATGATCTACGGAATACGCTCCCAGCTTAGCGATTTCCACAGCCGAACCGAGATGATGAAATTCCTCCGCATGAGCGCGCAGCTTAAATCCCCAAGCTTGAGCGGCCTTCAAATATTTTATAGACTGCTCAACCTCAAAAATACCTTGTTCACAGAAAATATCTACCCAGTCAGCCAAACCTTCCATTTTAAGGACGGGAAATACTTTTTCCACGAGCATATCGAGATAATCGCCAGCGCGGCCAGCATACTCAGAGGGCACGGCGTGAGCTCCCAGAAATGTCACCGCTATATCTAAAGGAAGTTCCTGACCCAGCTCCCTCAATATGCTCAATTCGCGTATTTCTTCTTCACAATTAAGGCCATAGCCAGATTTAGCCTCAAGAGTTGTGGTCCCGTGCATTAAGGCACAGCGCAGATTGCGTCTGGTCAGAGCTTTTAATGCAGATGTATCTGCGGCCCGTGTTGCCTGAACAGTGCTATTGATCCCCCCGCCAGCCTGGTGAATTTCCTCATAAGTCGCGCCCTGCGTGCGCATAGTAAACTCATGCACACGCGATCCAGCAAAAATGGGATGGCTATGGCAATCTATCAAACCGGGAACGATGCAGCAATCGGGGAATTCCCAAAGTATTCCATCCCAGTTCTTCATGATTTCTGCTGCCGGGCCCACAGCCGCAATACGTCCATCTTTTACGGCTATAGCGCCAGCATCGATAACGCCGGCATTGGCCATTTGTTTTCCCCGGCGCTGCAGTCCCCCCGGAGCGCAAGTTACGATTTGCCCAGCTCTAAAAATTCCATCAGCAGACTGCACGGTTCATTTCACTTTCAATCATGGGATAACCGACTCCGACATAAATCACTATTACGGCGCAAGCTCTTACTTATATATACCAATAATATATATCACTGCGTAATGTTGCAATAATGTTAAAATTCGGCAAAAACGTTATATTTCCCTGCCGAGCTTCGCAATACCTGCGTGCAGCTACGCTATCATAACTAACTGCAATACATATTTCGCCAATATCATTTAGTTAAGGCTCAACGACATTGGAAATGTTAATTCATATACAATTTTGCTACGTCCATGCCCGCGTGCAAGCTAATTCATTTCATGGCTGCACAGATAATCCAAAATACCGCGTTCTAAGACTCTGGACACATCTAGCTGGGGAAGCTGCAAATAATAGGCCGCCGCACCGGCTAAAGCTTCCAAAGTAATTTCCCCTATCAGTTCCGAAGTGCGCACCCGCACCCCATATCTTGCAGCTTCGCTTTTAACCATTTCCAGAACGGTATATAAAGCGGTTTTTTCTGTATCCAGCAGATTGATAGACACTTGGGCCAAGCCAGCTTCCTGAAGATAAATTCCCAAAGCCCTCACATAGCGCAGCCCGCCATCACGATAGCGGATCTTCTGAGCGATCTTCTTGGCGATCTCCACATCGGGAGTATCGAGCAACACGTTGAAGGCCAGCAAAGGATGGCGGGCACCAAAACAGGCTGCCCCCAGACGCGGATGCAATTTACAGGGGCCGGCGTCAGCAGGCCTAGAGGTTAAATCATCCAGCTGAGAAAGCGCTTCAAAGCCTCCGCGGCGCAGATAAGCTAAACTGCGATTCTTTTCACAAGATGCTGACTCTTCATAAAAATAAATAGGCAACCCGTAGCGCTGAGCGACAGTAGTTGCTGTAATTTTGGACAGCGTCACCGCGTCCGTCATTAGCGTTCCTTCTAGAGGCACAAAAGGCACCACATCAACTGCCCCAATGCGGGGATGCGCACCTTGGTGACAGCGCAAATCTATATGCTTTTCCGCCTGGGCGAACATCGCCAGGACAGCTTCAGTGATAGAAGTGCTGCTCCCGATAAAAGTAAAGACAGAGCGATTATGGTCTTTGTCGGCTGAGTAATCGAGCAGACGCACCCCGGGCACAGAACGGATGCTTTCTGCAAAAGCTTCAACGACTGTTAAATTTCTGCCCTCAGAAACGTTGGGAATACATTGGAATAGCTGCAATTACTCTTCTCCGTCATACACCTGAACGCCGGAATGCCGCAGCGCCGTTTTATCCAAATCAGCCTTAGCTCAGCACAGCCGCAGCCACAAACAAAGCGGAACCGCAAAGCACACCTGCAAAAACGCACAGCCGCCGTTTCCACAGTCCGTGCCGCTATGCGCCAAACACTCGGCTTAATTCTTCTGCCTGCTACAAAGCTATTCAGCGCCGCCGTCCCCGGCGTTCCAAATCGTCCATAATTGCCGGCATCCGGCGGGCAAAAGCTAGCATCGCCGTAAAGATGCGGATTCGCAATTTTGCGATAGCTTCTCTGGGCACATCGGGAACATCATCACTGTTTACGGCGTCAGGTGCTTCGTCAGGCACTAACAGACGGCGGTTAAAAGCTAAGAGAATCCAAGGCGTATTGCCCAATTCGACACCGTGATGATACAGCAGATAGCCTCCAGAAAGGGGCTTGTTGATGGAGACCAGCTCCACACCTTCGGGGAGTTCAACATCCTGGAATTCCTGCCGCAGACAATCGGCAAAAGCCTGCACAAAAGCCGGATCGCAGCTAGGACGTTCAGCTTGGCCGTTTTCATCTCCCAAATTGCCTACACAAAACATAGGCCTCAGACATCCGGGATCGGGATCGAGAGGAGCGCCCACAGGCGCCATAGAATGACAGTCGATGCCCATACGCACACCGCCGCGTGAGGAAATGCGCGCCAATATTTCATGCCAATTGTGATGATAGCGATCTATGAGACGGCTGCGCTCTTCATCATTGGGTTCCTGACCTTCCAGCCACACCGGTTTATTGTAACGCGTTATTTTTTTTATAATGCCGCCATCGGGGCGATTAGCGTTGTTTTTCGACTTAGGATCGACATCTAAGTCCACAACTACTCTAGCGATATCAACTTCTTGGCGTCCCTGCACCTGCTCGCCCATGGAAAATACTTCGCGCGTCCATGGACTCGAATCGTAAAAGACAGCTCCTGGGCTTACTGCCAAACGCGGGGCTAATTCACGCGGCAAAGTAGTTCCACCATGGACAATAGCTAATAAAAACGGCAAACGCGGCATCTTGCACCTCTATTCCGTGAAAGCCGCTACAGCAGACAATCACAAAACATTTCAGCACTTTCGGGAAGAATTCAACAAGGCCTTCTGTCTTCCTTCTCTTATACAATATTCTGTTTTCCAGCGCGATTGGCGTGTTTTTCCCTTTTTATTCTTTAGCAATGACATTATATGACAGAGGGGATGGCTGCTACAGTTTGGAGAATTTTCCGCTTGCATAGCTGCGGCTATCTCTACCCCGCAGCAAATCCGCAACAAATTACTTCATTTATGGAGATAATATGAAAGACCCGCGTTTTGCTCAATTAGCTCACACTTTTGTCCATCACTCCACCAAACTGCAAAAAGGTGAGCAGGTGCTCATCGAATCGGCCAGCGTTCCCCACGCCATGCTGGAAGCGCTCATCGACGAAGTTATTGCCGTCGGGGCCACGCCTCATATCAATTTTATTCCCGCCGATCTGCAGCGCCATTTCCTGCTGGGCGGAAGCATGGAAGACTTAGAGCGACGCCTTAAGCACCAGGCCGCTGTCGACCTGCACCGCATGGAGCAGATGCAGGCTTATATCGGCATCCGCGGCAAGGATAACGTTTCCGAGCTCGCCGATGTCCCCGCCGAACGCGTCATGCTCTACAACCAGCTGTATCAAACTCCTGTGCACATGCAGCAGCGCGTCAAACACACCAAATGGCTAGTTACCCGCTGGCCAACCCCTTCTATGGCCCAGCTGGCCGACATGTCCACAGAAGCTTTTGAAGACTTTTACTTCTCGGTCTGCCTGACTGATTACGCCCACATGGAAGAGGCCGCCAAACCCCTGGTAAAGCGCATGGCCAGCGCCGACAAAGTGCGCCTCACCGGCCCTGACACTGATTTGAGCTTTTCCATTAAGAACATCGGCGCGGTTTCCTGCCACGGCCTGCGCAACATCCCCGACGGCGAATGTTACTCCGCTCCCGTGCGCGATTCGGTCAATGGCGTCATCCACTTCAACACGCCCACGGTATATCAGGGTTACCGCATGGAAGATGTGCGCTTGGTATTTAAGGACGGCAAAGTCATCGAAGCCACTTCGACCGATACTGAAGCGCTCAACAAGATTCTCGACGGCCACGAAGGCAACCGCTATCTCGGCGAATTCGCCCTGGGCTTCAACCCCAACGTGACCAAACCCATGTGCGACACGCTTTTCGACGAAAAGATCAGCGGCAGCATTCACTTGGCTTTGGGGAACTGCTACGATGCCGCGCCCAACGGCAACAAGGCCACCATCCACTGGGATATAGTGTTTATTCAAAAAGAGGGCGGCGATATTTTCTTCGACGATGAATTGATCCGCCATAACGGCCTATTTGTCACTGAAGACTTGTTAGGGCTCAATCCGGACGGGTTCGCTAAGGCGTAACGGCAAGCCAAGCCACAGGCAGAAAAACAATGCTCAGCCGGACAGTTTGCATATGCGGCCGAGCATTGTTTTTTGTGAAGTTTCACCAGAAGCGCCGACAGAAAACGCGCCCAAAACATATTCTCTCATTCAGCCGCCCGCTCTGCCCTGCGTAACATTAGAGAATGATTTTAGATGCGAAGATTTTAGATTCTAGAGGGCAATTCTCAAAGCGGGACGAACACAGCCAAAATCATCATTAACGTCGGAGCCGGCCTCGTAAACGCCGCCGTCGGTGCCGACATCCGCCGCAAGGTCATCGTAGATGCCACGGGAACGAAGCCACCACCAACAGCAACAGCCGATATTGCCTATATTAAAATCAGCACTTGTACGCGCACCTTTCTCTAAGGCAAAATCGGTCGGCACCGCCTGACGCGCAGCATCGTCAGCAAACAAACGTTTTGCGTCATTTATGCTCAGCAAGAAGACGTGATCAGCCGTATCCGGACCGGCGTTGTTGATGACGTAGGTCTGCAAGATCAAAGCGCGCTCCTGGTCGTTAAAAGCCCGATTGTAAAAAGCAGCGTTGAGCCAGCGGCGCAGACTGCACTCAGCCCAAGTTATTCCGCAAAATTTTTCGTGATACGGCTTGCTGTCCAAGCCCTGTTCGGCAAGAATCAGCAGGTATTCCTTTTCGCGCTTCAGCATCCGCCAGGTCGTCCGCCAAGAGACTGGATGGATGACGCGCTGCAGAACACGCCAGAGAATAGGCTTGATTTCCCCGTCCGCCCCTTGAGGATAGCGTCCAAATTCGAAGTGTTCGCCCACGCGTTTATCAGCGTAAATCTTCCGCAGTTCGTCCACAGCCTTTCTCTTTCCTTATTGTATACTGTAAGCATATCACATAACTGCTTATACAATTCTATAAAGCAAGCCTTACGGCAGGACGCACAGCAACACTGCCATCGCCGATGTAGCGATAGTCCGAGACATCCCCGACGCTGATAACTACTCCCGCATAATCGTTCGCGCGGCCGCGCGAACGTAGCCACCACCAGCAGGAGCAGTAACTGCCAAGCCGCACACCCTGTTTAACGGCATATTCGGTTGCCCGGGCCCGGCGCCTGCCATCGCTGACCAACAAATCTTCGGCTTCATCGCTGCTGAGCAGAAAAACGCGATCTTTGGTGGCTGGCCCTGCATTATTGCAGACACATTCAGAGACAATTAAGGCACGCTCCAGCTCGTTAAAGGCCGTGGCAAAAAACACACCGTTGAGCCAGCGGCGCAGACTGCAGCCAGCCCACACAGCTTCCCCTGGTTCTTCATTGTACGGCCTGCTGTCCAAGCCCAGTTCGGAGATGGCCAGCAGACTGCGCGGTTCGCGCCGCAACACCCGCCAGAGAATAGGCTTGATCCCGCCGTCCGCATCCTGAGGGTACTGCCCAAACCTGAAATGCCCGCCGTAGAGCTTATCGGCATAAACCCCACGCAGTTCATCCATAGCTATCCGCTCCTGTATCAGCTGTAAATTCTACTATGCAGCGATAAGCGCTCTGCTCCGCAGAGCAGCATTTCACAGCTTAATATATAGCGCCGGACGGATGCAGATATCGGTCTCCCCCACGGACCGGCCGCGGTCGTTGATAGCCCCTCCGTCATGCACGCAGGCCGCACAGCCCTCTTCAGTGCCAGCCGTTCGCAGCCACCACCAGCCAAAAGCCTCATCGGTATTAGCGCTGTACGCTCCCTCGCTGACCGCATAAGGAGTAGGCCGGCAGCAGCGTTCCAAATCGTCGCGAAAATACTCTTCAGCTTCGGCCACGCTCAAGAGAAAGACATGACTGCCAGACCCGCTTTTGCCGCCGCCCGCCCGCCGGCCGTCAGCGAAACCGTCTTCGCGCCCAAATTTGGTGAGAACGATCAGTTTGCGCTCCTCTTCGCTGAACGCCGCCGGATAAAATTCCTCTTCCAGCCAGCGCCGCAGCGTGCACCCCGACCAGTCAGGCGAATAGACAAACGCACGGCTGCCGCAGTCATAGCGCCCGCAGTCCAGACCGTAACGGGAGATCAGCAGCATCTTTCTGGTGCGGCTGTTCTTGTGCAGCACCATCCATTCAATGGGAGAACTGTCCGCCTCATCACGCTGGGGATAACGTCCCAGTTTAACGTAATCGCGGTGCCACTGCAGATAGGTGTATTGCGGTGTCACTTCCTCTCGATCGAGAATACCTCGCAAAAGTTCCTTGGCTGGTGTACCCCCCTTCCCTGCAGCCAGCAGCGGTGAGCCACAGGAGTTACAAAACGAAGCGCCAGAACGGTTGGCGCTGTTGCCGCACTGGGGACAGCGGCGTTCATTGGCCAAACCGCAGTTATTGCAGAATTTATAGCCTAGGCGGTTTTTCCAGCCGCAATGCGGGCAGGTTTCGTCGCTATTTTTTGACGGTACATCGGCACCAGATCCTAAAGCTGGGAAAAATATCCCCGCTGAAGTTACCGGATCTGCTGCAGGCAGATCTGCTACCTTAACTGAGGCCTGCCCTGCGTTTAAGTCCACACAGGCCCGATCGTATAAAGGCAGCAGCTCGCGCACACTCTGGTAGCGGTCTTTAGGGTCTTTGCGCAGCATACGCAGTACCAAAGCGTCTAATTTATCGTTAACCAAGGGATTGCTCCGCGAGGGCGGCAGAGGGGATTCTGATATCACCTTATAAATCAGCGAAACCGTATTGGGAGCGGCAAAAGGACATTTTCCGGTTACCAGCTGATGCAGAATGACACCCAGCGAGTAAATATCGGCGCGCCAATCGGTGTGAGCAAAGTCTTTTATCTGTTCGGGAGCCACATAAGAGGGCGTGCCCATCCCCACGTCGCCGGTCACGGTGAGATTGTGCTGTCCCGCCATAAAAGCCAGGCCAAAATCGAGCACTTTGGCCTGCCCGCCGGAAGTCACCATGAGATTGTCGGGCTTAAGATCGCGATGCACCACTCCGCGCTCGTGGGCAAAGGCTATGGCTTCAAAGACCTGTCGCAGCAGAGCCAGATTGCGGCGCATCACCGCCAAATTTGGAACCTGCCCGGGCTGAACCAGTTCCGAGAAAGATATGCCTTCGACCAGCTCCATGGCTAGAAAAAGACGGCCCTGGTCCTGGCCCATTTCGTAGAGGGTCACTATGCCGGGATGGTTGAGTTTGGAAATGGTCAGCGCTTCGCGCTGAAAACGCTGCAGATCTTCAGAGCTGTGAATGCCGGCCTGCATAATCTTGATGGCAGCCTCGCGCTGCAGGCTGGGATCGTACCCCAGTAAAACTTGGCCCATGCCACCCTGTCCCAGCTGGCGTCTGATCTCATAGCGTCCGATGTTCATACGTGACACATTCGCCGTTCAGGCTAAATTTCCGTTAAGCGGCAGGCACCTTGACCGTCCCTTCCATCCGCATTGTTTGCGCCGATATCGAAATCCGCAGATCCGGCATATTTTCAAGACAGGCAATTCCGCAAAAGCAAGTTTACATATCAGCAACACAAATCAGTATGCGCCCCGGCTCATAATGACAGAAACTGACACTCTCATTTGTTATTTTAAGCGCAGACTAACAAAAGGAGCCTACTCTTTATGGCCATGAAAAAAATGCTCTTTGCCATGAGCGTCTGCGCCCTCTGCGCAGCTGTCACTCCCCTGCCCAGTCAGGCCAACTGGCTGGACGATCTCAATCGGATCAGCAATACCCTGGAAGAACACAACCGGCAAGCCGAAGCCAAACGGCAGGAACTAGAAAACCTAAACGAAAGGGGCATGGATGCCTATAAGGCCAAAGATTACGACAGCGCCATTACATATTGGTCGCAAGCCGCCCAACAGCGATATGCTCCCTCCCAATACAATTTAGGGTATTGCTTCCGTTACGGCATCGGTGTCCAGGCTGACGCGCAGCAGGCGGTTCAGTTCTATAAGGCCGCGGCTAAAGGCGGTTCAGCATCAGCTCAGGCCGAACTGGGAGAATGTTATCTAAACGGCATAGGCACAAAAAAAGATCATTCCGAGGCTTTTAAATGGCTGAGCAAAGCTGCCAAACAGAAATGCGAGGCCGCGTATGCTAATTTAGGACTCTGCTATTACAAAGGTTACGGCACCAAGGTCAGCTACGAAAACGCGGTCAAGTACCTCCGTCTGGCAGCAGATAACGATAAAAACGCGCAATTCACGCTCGCCCAGGTCTATTTGGACAAAAATAATCCTCAGCATTCGCAGGCGGAAGGTATGGTCTGGCTCAGCAAAGCGTCTGATTCTGGAAGCTATGATGCCAAAATGCTCCTGGCAAAACACTGTCTGTTATATAACAAAGACCCGTATCCAGCGTCAAAAGCCATCCTGCTCTATAACGACGCCATACAAACCGGGCAAACTAACGATCACCAAAGCATTAAGGCGCAAATCTGCCTAAGCCTGTGCTGTTTCAGCGGATCCGGCATGCCTCAGGAAATAGAAGCCGGCGTTGATCTATTAAGTATAGCGGCGGTAAAAGGCAATTCTTACGCTTTGGAACTGCTGCAGGCCTTGGCTGAAGCCGGTGTTATAGATGCCCAAGAGCTGCTGAAGAAGGCCTCACAAACCGCCGCAGCGCCATCCGACGAAGATCTCGATCTATACGATGAGATTATGGCCATCTGCGCCCAGACCAGCAACACATCGCTCACGCCAGGAGAATTCATCAGGAAATGTCTGCCCGACAAAGAATCCGCCTTAGCCGCCGTTCCCCAAGAGGTACAAAACTATCGGGATTTCGGCAGACTGGCAACCGCCGCGGAACTTGGCAGCGCTGAAGCCCAAACCGCCTTAGGCCTGCTGTACGCCTCGGATAAAGAAATCAACCCGAAGCGGAATTCTGCCAACAAATGGAATTATGCCTATAAATGGTTTAACCGCGCCGCACAGCAGAACAACACCGCCGCCCAGACCCAGCTGGGTATTTGCTATCTGGAAGGCAGAGGCGTGGAACAAGACCTGGAAAAGGCCGTAGCTTTGCTGCGCGGATCAGCCGCCGAAGGCGACGCCTTGGCCAAGCACCATTTAGGGCAGTGCTACGCCCGGGGAACAGGCGTCGCGCAGAACACGCAGGAAGCCCAAAAACTGCTGAGCCAAGCCGCCGGCAAGGGAAACACAGACTCCAAAGAAGCCCTGAGCGCTATGACCAAAGAGCAGGGTATGATCTTCATCCCCGCTGGAGTTTACAGCGACACCAAACGTTACGACAGCCTCAAGCCCTACGACGCATTCACTAAAGGCAGGCAGGCCTGTCTGGAAGGCAACGCCGAAGGCTACGCTCTCCTTGACTCGTCGGCCCGGCGCGGCTGCAATCACGCCAAGCTGTGTTTGGCTTACGGTTTCCTGCCCCACGGCCACCAATTGTCCAACGGTTTCCCCACCTTTAATTTGGAAGGCAAAAACTGGGGCGGCAGCGAGCGTCTGCAGCGTTACCTCAAATGGATGACCAGCGCCGCCGACAACGGCAGCTTAGAGGCCTGCAAAAGCCTGGGAAAAGCGTATAAAGGCGGCAGCGGCATCGCCAAAGACCCGGCCAAGGCCTTCAGCTACACCAAAGCCGCGGCCCAGCAGAAAGACCCAGCGGCCATGTACGGTTTAGGCGTCTGTTACGCCCAAGGCATAGGCTGCCAGAAGGACCGCGCCGCGGCGGTGAAGTGGATCAAGCACTCCGCTCACGCCGGAAATGCCGAAGCCAGGCAGTGGATCGAGGATCGCCGCGGGCATAAGTTGGAGATTAAAGATAAATATGCTTTAGGGGAAGGCGAAGTAAAGTTCGGCGATAATCTTGATGAGATTAAAGCACACCACGCCAGGAAGAAATTAGGAAATTATATAGCAGGTTCTCTGATCAAAGATTTCCAGAACGACTTAGCTACCCAAAGAGGTATAACTGGTAAGTATATACTGGCTACATCACCAATCGGATACATCGACGAAGATGACTTTAAATACAATTATACCGTTCACACCAAGTCATTAGGCAATTCCTCGAGCAAAGTGACCGTCATAGGCCGCGGCTTGACAAATACGGTATCGGAATACTATCTCGAAAATAACCGTACTGTTAGAATCGTGGAAAGAGAGACTTGCAAATCCAGTTCGAGCGGATACTACACGGAACAATATGAGAATAATATTACTGCAGTACATGGACGGCCAACCGTCAGAAAAGTCTCGGGCACTCCCGACTCGCGCAATTACAGCGCTTATATGGAATGGCATAAAGACGGAGTCCATATAATCCTCAAAACATCCCGCACAGGATTAGGCAAGCATACAATAATGGCCGAGGCCAAAACAAACACCTATCAAGGGCCCAAAATCGGCGGTTGGGAGGATTTGCTGAAATAAACAGCAGACGGCCTTAGTCCCCACGGTCACAGCTAAAACCATATACGCTACGGCACGGCGGAACAGTCTCATAAATTATGCTGCCCCGCCGTGCCTTTATCCGGTCTATCACCAAAACAGATCGGTTATTAGAATTAACATAATTGAATAAGCACACCCACAACCCCCATCGTGAAGATTATCTGCGAATCGCGTAAAGAAGGAAGAAATAAGCAGTTTATATAATTCGGCCATCAACAATTCAAAGACGCAGGCAGCTTAATTTGCAGGTGCAGCAAAAATAATATGCGCAGGCGGTATTGCTGCCCAGGAGGCACATTACCTTGGAGAAACAGACCATCCGCCAAGAAGTTCTCAGCGGAGAACGCGCTTTATTCCACGGCCACAATCTACGCATTTGCGATTCTACTTTTGAGAACGGCGAATCCCCGCTCAAGGAAAGTTCGGACATCGAGCTGCACGGCTGTCTCTTTAAGTGGAAATATCCCCTCTGGTATAGTCGGAAGATCGCGGTTAAAGACTGCGTGTTCTTCGAAATGGCCCGGGCCGGAATCTGGTACACCGAAAACATCAGCGTAGAAGACACCATGATCGAAGCTCCCAAGGAATTCCGCCGCTGCCGAGATGTCCGACTAAAAAACGTCAGCTTTTCTAACGCTGCGGAAACGCTCTGGCACTGCCGCGAGGTGGCGATAGACCACGTGACGGCCAGAGGCGATTATTTCGCCATGAACAGTGAAAACATGCAGATCCGCTACTTTTCCCTCTATGGCAATTACAGCTTCGACGGCGGGCGCAATATCGAGATCCGCAATTCTCGCCTGCTCTCCAAGGACGCCTTCTGGAACAGTGAGAATATCGCGGTTTATGACTCCTTTATCTCGGGCGAATATCTGGGCTGGAACGCCAAAAATTTAACCCTGATCAACTGCACAGTAGAAAGCCTGCAGGGACTGTGTTACATCGACAATCTGGTGATGAAGAACTGCAAGCTCATCAATACCACCCTGGCTTTTGAGTATTCCTCGGTCGATGCTGAAATCACCAATAAGGTGGACAGCGTGCTCAACCCCTCCAGCGGCACCATCAAAGCGGAAAGCATAGGCGAGCTGATCCTGGAAAAGGACCGCATCGACCCCTCCAAGACGAAGATCATCTGCCGCGATGCAGAATAAAAATCATTCCCGGAGATAAAGCAGCATGTACAATTTCGACGAGATCATCGACCGCCGCGGCACCAATTCCTACAAGTGGAACGTCAAAGACGGCGAGCTGCCCATGTGGGTGGCCGACATGGACTTCCGCGCCGCTCCCGCCATCCTGGAAGCCATTCAGAAACGGGCCTCCCACGGCATTTTCGGTTACAGTCATATACCCCCGGCTTGGAACGAGGCCATCTGCGGCTGGTGGCTGCGGCGGCATAATTTCGCCCTGTCCCCCGATTGGCTGATCTTCTGCACCGGCGTGGTACCCGCCATTTCCAGCGTCGTGCGCAAGCTGACCACACCGGGCGAAAACGTGCTGATCCAGACTCCGGTCTACAACGTCTTTTTTAATTGCATCCTCAACAACGGACGCCGTGTTCTGGAAAGCCCGCTGGCTTTGACCGAACAGGGCTACGCCATGGATTTCATCGATTTGGAGGCCAAGCTCAGCGATCCCCAGACCACCCTGATGCTGCTCTGCAATCCCCAGAACCCTGGGGGCGCCATTTGGGACCGGGAAACCCTGCGGCGCGTGGGCGAGCTCTGCGCCCGGCATCACGTTCTGGTGCTCTCGGACGAGATCCACTGCGATATCGCCGATCCCGGCAGCGCATACGTGCCCTTTGCCTCCGTCTCGGAGACATGCCGGAAGAACAGCGTCACCTGCCTGGCCCCAACCAAAGCCTTCAACATCGCCGGTCTGAAAAGCGCCGCGGTCTCCGTGCCCCATCCGGTTCTGCGCCACAAGGTTTGGCGGGCCCTCAATACCGACGAGGTGGCCGAACCCAACGCCTTCGCCATCGATGCGGCCATCGCCGCCTTCACCAAGGGAGATAGCTGGCTGGACAGCCTCTGCGCTTATGTAGCGGAGAATAAGCGCCTGCTGCGCGAATTCGTCGCCCGGGAGCTGCCGCAGATCAAAGCCGTGCCCGGGAAGGCCACCTATCTGTGCTGGCTGGACTGCCGCGCCCTGCCCCGCAGCGAATGCCTGGCCCAGTCCCTGCGGGAAAAGGCGTGGCTGTACGTTTCCGACGGAGCGCAGTACGGAAAGAACGGCACAGGCTTCTTGCGCGTGAATCTGGCCTGTCCGCGCAGCCTAGTGGAAGATGGTCTGGAGCGGCTGAAAAAGGGCATACAAAAGCATGTAAAACAACACGCAAAGTAACATCCGCCGAAGGGCCGGGAACGATCCGCGAACCGACTGACTCCGTCGCCCGCGGCGGGCCGCGCCGCGATACGGCAGAACATCATATAAAAGAACATACCGGAGGCCTGCGCTTATGAAATGGATGATCGCTTCAGATATACACGGTTCGGCTTACTATTGCCGGCAGATGCTGGAAGCCTTTGAAAAAGAGCAGGCCGACAGGCTGCTGCTCCTAGGCGATATTCTCTATCACGGCCCGCGCAACGACCTGCCCCGCGATTACAGCCCCAAAGAGGTCATCGCCCTGCTCAATCCCCTGGCCGAGCGCATCGTGGGCGTGGGCGGCAACTGCGACGCCGATATCGACCAGTATGTTTTGAACTTTCCCATGTCGGCAGGTTACGCCTTCATCGACCTGGGTACAAGCCTCATCTTCGCCACCCACGGCCACGTTTACAATCCAGAGCATCCGCCCCGGCTGCGGCGCGGCGACATCCTATTGACCGGCCACACCCACGTACCCGCTTTGGAGATCGGCGGAAACTTCACTTACTGCAATCCCGGATCGACTTCCATTCCCAAAAAGGACAGCGCCCGCAGCTATATGACTTTGGAGAACGGCGTGCTGCAGTGGAAAAAGCTGGACGGCGGCGAGGTTTACCTGCGGCACGTCATAGAGTAAGACAGCTTAGTAAGACAGATTTTAAACCCTCGGCCCGGGACTGCAATTCCGGCCCAGCGTCATCAGCCGTGTGCCGTCTGCAAAAAGGCGGGAGCGCTGCCGGAGTACAAATAACATTATGTCAGTTACAACAAACCGCACAGCTGATTACCTCTCCCCGCTGGGGCGAATGACCATGGTCTCGGACGAAGATTCCTTGCTGGAGCTGCATTTCGCGGATCGAAAACGCCGCGAGACCGCGGCGCCCGCCTCCAAGCAGAAAATAAGCATACCGCTGAGTCTTTTTATACCCGCTTCCCCCGAGGTGCAGGACCTCCCGATTTTTGAGCAGACCAAAAAATGGCTGGACAGCTATTTCCACGGCGAAACACCCGTTTTTACTCCTCAGCTGCGCTTGCAAGGCACTGAATTCCAAATAATGGTCTGGGAAATATTGCTGGCCATTCCTTACGGCCAGACCGTTACCTACGGCGAGATAGCGGCCCGCATTGCCGCTCAGAAAGGCCTTGCCAAAATGTCCGCCCAAGCTGTGGGCGGCGCGGTAGGGAGCAACCCCATAGCTTTAATCGTGCCCTGCCACCGCGTGGTGGGCGCTAAGGGCAAACTGATCGGCTACGCCGCCGGGCTGGATAAGAAAGACGCCCTGCTTCGGCTTGAATATCAGCACGCCTCACAGTCCGAATTATAGCGCACCGCTAAAGCTGTCCGCTTCACTGCCAGGATTTTACCTAATTTACATTTAATAGAGTACTACATTAATTCCATTACAAATGGCAGCGAAGGGAAACACCATGGCCGATTATGCCCCGGGAATGCGCACTATCATCCGCGACGAAGAATGGATGATCAAGAGAATCGAAAAGAACAGCCTCGGCCATCAGGCCCTGCACTGCATCGGTATATCCCCGCTGGTCAAAGATAAAGAAACCGTCTTCCTAACCGACCTCGAAACCGTTATCGCCGTCAATCCCGCCGAGATCAAGCTGATCCCGGACCGCTCCCCCCACTTCCTCCGCACCAAGCTCTATCTGGAAAGCCAGTGGCGCCGGCAAATCCCCACCGATTCCGCCCTGCACATCGGCCACAGGGCCGCCATGGACTTAATGCCCTACCAGCTGGAACCGGCGCAGACCGCCCTGAGCCGTCCCCGCCAGCGCATTCTGATCGCCGACGCGGTAGGTCTCGGCAAAACGCTCGAAGCCGGCATCCTCATGAGCGAACTGATCGTCCGCGGCAAGGGCAAACGCATCCTCGTCGTAACCGTAAAAAGCATGATGACCCAGTTCCAAAAGGAGATGTGGAACCGCTTTACCATTCCCCTGGTGCGCCTGGACTCCAAAAAGATTCACGACATCCGCGCCAAGCTGCCCAGCAATTACAATCCCTTCTTTTACTATGACAAGACCATCGTCTCCATCGACACCTTAAAACGCGACGTGGAGTACCGCACCCACCTGGAAAACGCCTATTGGGACATTATCGTCATCGATGAAGCCCAAAACGTGGCGGAACGCGGCGAGCGCCAAGCGCAGAGGGCCCGCCTGGCCAAGCTGCTGGCGGACCGCTCCGACACGATGATCATGCTCTCGGCCACCCCGCACGACGGCCGCGCCAAAAGCTTCGCCTCCTTGATGAACATGCTGGACCCGACCGCCATCGCCGACCCGGAGCATTACGGCAAAGACGACATCAAAGGCCTGTGTCTGCGCCGTTTTAAGAAGGACATCAAAGACCAGGTCAGCGGTTCTTTCCTGGAACGCCGCATCGAGAAAGAATACTGCCCGTCCTCCCCTTTGGAAGAGGCCGCTTTCGGGATATTTGCGGAGATGAAACTGCAGATGGACCTGGACAAGCCTCAGACCCAAGGGCGGCTGTTTAAAACCAGCCTGGAAAAATCCCTGTTTTCCAGCCCGCAGGCCTGCATTAAGAGCATAGACGAACGCCTGAAAAAGCTGAAAAAGAAATACGCCGAGGGCGAGATCGCCGACATCCGCGCTCTGGAAGAGCTGCGGGAGGCCCTGCTGAAGATCGGCGCCGGCAGCTTTTCCCGCTACCAGCGCCTGCTGAGTCTGCTGCAAAGCCGGGAATACGGCTGGAACGGCAAGGCCGCGGACGACCGCCTGGTCATCTTTACCGAGCGCATCGAAACCATGGAATATTTAGCCGCGCATCTCCGGCAGGACCTGGGACTGAAAGAAAACAGCGTGGCCACTATCTCCGGACGCATGAGCGATGCCGAACAGCAGCAGATCGTGGAAGACTTCGGGCGCGAAGCTTCCCCCATGCGGATATTGGTGGCCTCCGACGTCGCCTCCGAAGGTTTAAACCTGCATTATCTCTGCCACCGCCTGATCCACTTCGACATACCCTGGTCCCTCATGGTCTTCCAGCAGCGCAACGGCCGCATCGACCGCTACGGCCAGCAGCAGCGCCCCGACATCCGCTACATGCTGATCAGCAGCGCCAATCCCCGCATCAAGGGCGACATGCGCATCATCGAGATTCTCATCGCCAAAGAAAAACAGGCCCTGGAAAACATCGGCGATCCCGCCTTCCTGCTGGGCAAATTCTCGGTTGAGGAAGAAGAGGAAGCCGTCGCCGAAACCATCGAAAACGGATCCGACGCCGACGCCTTCGCCGAGCTTTTGGACAGCGGCGAAGCCGAATTCGACCCCTTCGAAGCCCTGATGGCCGCAGCCGCCGCGGAGAGCCGGCCGCCGCAGAAACAGGAAGACCGCACCCTCTTTTCCGACATCGGCTATCTGGAGCAGGCCTGCAGATACCTCAACAGCGCGGAAAGCCATCCGGCCGAGCGGCTGGAAACGGTCTCCGGTTTGGATATCGCGGTTACGCCCGATATGCGCAGGCGCCTCAGCGCCCTGCTGCCCGAAGAAGCCCTGCCCCGGGACGGCTGCCTGCGCCTCTCCGACGACAAGGCCTTCTGCATGGCCGAAATGCAGCGCAGCCTGCAGAACAGCCTGGACGAGACCGCCTGGCCCCAAGTGCAGTACCTCTGGAAGCTCCATCCGCTGTTCTCCTGGATCAACGACAAAGCCGGTCTGCTCTGGGGCCGCAGCGAAGCTCCTCTGGTCGGTCTGCCCGGCAAATTGAGCCCCGCGGAGACGATCTTCATCGTCAGCGGCAGCATTCCCAACCGCCGTTCCACCCCTTTGGTGGACGAGTGGTTCGGCCTGAAATACGAGAACGGCAGCTTCCACGCTCTGCTTTCCATGGAAGAACTGCTGAAGGCCGCAGACTTCCGCAGTCCGGACATTCCCAACCGGGACAGCCTGACGGACCGCGACGCCGCGGCCGCCGAGGCCCTGCTCCCCGATGCCGTCGCCCAGGCCGAAAAACACCTGCGCACCCGTTATCAGGAATATAAAAAGCGCATGGACCCGCTGCTCGACGAGGAATTGGACAAACTGGCCGCGCTCGAAAGCAGGCACCGGCAGTATCAGACCTCCAAAGCCGAGAACGCGCGCCGGCAGGATGAAGAAAAGCGCCGCCTCGACGAGCTGTTCGACAGGTTTTCCGACTGGGTGAAAGAGACTCTGTCCATCGAGGACCATCCCTATCTGAGAATTATCGCCGTGCTGAAGGGAGTGTAAGCCATGAGCATGGATCTGACCGGCATCACCAATCGGAACGAGTATTACACCAACCATTACCTGGCCTCGATCTTCGCCGACAACGCCGCGGAAACCATCGCCCGCTGGAGAGCCGAAGCCAAAGAGGGCGAAAATACCCGCACCCCCTGGGCCCTTCTCCGCGAAGCCGCCCGGCAGTTCTATCCCCTGCACGACCGCTTCCTGCGCTCCCGCTTTGAGACCCAGACTCTCAGCAGCATCCGCGCCCTGGCCGATACTTATCTGGCGGCCTTGGGCTATCCCGAGCCCGCTCCCGAATGGGTGACCCTGAACGACGAGACGCGGGTGCCCGTCTATCTGGAGCTGAAAAAAGCCAACGGCGCTCCGGCGCTGTGGGTGCTGCTGGCGGCCTCCCGGGACAAGCAGGCGGCCGTTCTGGACAAATTCTGCTTCTCGGCCGCCGATATCGGCGAAGGCAGCCCAGCCGGCGTGTCCGCCGATATCCTGACCGACATTCCCAACGAAGAGCTGATCGGCCGCATCCTCTTCGGCCAGGCCGAACCGCCCCGCTTCGTCATCCTGATCGGCATGAACCAGATCGCCCTCATCGACCGCAACAAGTGGAACGAAAAGCGCTATCTGCAGTTCGAGCTGGAAGAGATCTTCAGCCGCCGCGAGGAATCGACTCTGCAGGCCGCGGCGGTCCTGCTGCACCGCAGCAGCCTCTGTCCCGAAGAGGGCGCGGCGCTTTTGGACGAACTGGACGCCAACTCCCAAAGACACGCCGCCGGGGTTTCCGAAGACCTTAAGTACGCCCTGCGCGAAAGCATCGAAATCCTGGGCAACGAAGTGCTGTACGATCTGCAGCACCGGCTGAACCGCGACCTCGACGCCGCTCCCGTGGACGCCGGACAGCTGACCCTGGAATGTCTGCGCTACATGTACCGCATGCTCTTCGTGCTCTTCATCGAAGCCCGTCCCGAACTGGGCTACGCCCCCGTCAAAGCTCAGTCCTACCTGACCGGCTACTCGCTGGAAAGCCTGCGGGATATCGCCGACAGCATCCGCGGCGAGACGGCCGAAGTCGGCGGCGGCTATTACCTGCACGAAACCCTGGCCAAGCTCTATGAGCTGATTTACAGCGGTTATCCCTCCGCCCAAGAAGATGTTTTAAAGTATTCCCGGGAGCTGAGCCTGCACGATATGTTCGTCATCGCTCCGCTGAAAGCGCATATTTTCGATCCGGAATACACCCCCATGCTCAGCCGCGCCAAACTGCGCAACAGCGCCATGCTGCGCATCATCGACCTGATGAGCCTGACCCGGGAAAGCGGCAGAAAGAAAGAGCGCCGCGGGCGCATCTCCTACTCCAATCTGGGCATCAACCAGCTGGGATCGGTGTACGAGGCCCTGCTCTCCTACCGCGGCTTTATCGCCGAAGACACCCTGTACGAAGTCAAACGGGCCGGCAGCAGCTTCAACGAACTGGACGTGGGTTATTTCGTGCCCGAAGCAGAACTCGCCAAGTACGGGGAAGACGAGCGCGTGCGCTATGAAAAGGACGATCCCGAGGGCAGATACCGCCAGGGCGAGCTGCGCCGCTACGAGAAAGGCGCCTTCATCTACCGCCTGGCCGGGCGCGAGCGGGAAAAATCCGCCTCCTACTACACCCCGGAAACGCTGACCCAATGCCTGGTCAGGTATGCCCTGCAGGAGCTGCTGCAGAACGTGAGCAAGGCCGAGGATATTCTCCGGCTGACCGTCTGCGAGCCGGCCATGGGCAGCGCGGCCTTCTTAAACGAGGTCATCAGCCAGCTGGCCGAAGCCTACCTGGAGCGCCGCCAAAAAGAGCTGGGAGAGATGATCCCCGCGGACAGCCGCCTGCGCGAGCTGCAGCGGGTCAAGATGTTCATCGCCGACCGCAATGTTTACGGCCTGGACCTCAACCCCGTGGCCGTCGAGCTGGCCGAGGTGTCCCTCTGGCTGAACACCATCTTCGAAGGCGGCTACGTGCCCTGGTTCGGCCTGCAGCTGGTCAGCGGCAATTCCCTGATCGGGGCCCGCCGCCAATGCTACCGCACCGCCGACTTGCAGGCCGCCTCACCGGGCCAGCGCTGGTACGAAAAGGCCCCCGAACGGGTGCCCTTGGGCGCGGAGCGCGTCTCCGGCGGCAAAGGCCGCGCCAAAGAGACCTGGCAGGTCTGGCACTTCCTGCTGGGCGATCCCGGCATGGTCAATTATGGCGATAAGGTAATTAAATCTCTGGAGCCGGAAAAAATCAAAATGCTGACCGCCTGGAACCGGGAGTTTATCAAGCCCTGCTCCCCCGACGATACAGCCACCCTCTTAAGGCTGTCCGCCGTCGTCGACGATCTGTGGCGCAAGCAGGTTGAGCTGCGCCGGGAGGTCAGACGGCAGACCCAAGACCGCCTCAGCGTTTACGGCTGCGAGGATGCCCAGGAAGCCGCGCGCACCACCATCCGCCAGAAGGACGCCATTCTCAGCAAGCTCTATAAATCCGAGCACATGAAGAACGCTGGACCCTACGCCCGCCTGAAATTCGCCCTGGATTACTGGTGCGCCCTGTGGTTCTGGCCCATCGAGCAGGCAGAACTGCTGCCCAGCCGCGACGAGTTTTTCAACGACATGAGTTTGATTTTAGAGGGCACCTTCTCCACCGCCGGCACGGCCAGCCCCTTTTACGCCCAGCAGCTGAGCCTGCTGCCCACCGAACAGGAGGAGCGCCGGGAAGACATAGTAGCCAAGTTCAAGGAGCTGTACCCCGACGAGAGCCGGGTAGATATAGACAAACTGTGCGCGGTATTCCCCCGCCTGGCCCTGGCGCGGCGCATCGCGGAGCAGAACCGCTTTGTGCACTGGGAGCTGGAATTTGCCGACCTGTTCGCCGAGCGCGGCGGCTTCGACCTGATTATCGGGAATCCGCCCTGGATCAAGCTGGAATGGAACGAGCAGGGCGTGCTGGCGGACCGCCATCCCTTCTTGGCGATTAAGAACCTGACCGCCACCCAGACCGCGCAGCGCCGCGGCGAAGCTTTGGCAGACGGGGAAACGCGCCGTCTCTATTGCGGGGAATACACAGCTTTGGCGGGGCAGAAAAATTTCCTGAACGCCCTGCAGAATTATCCCGATCTAAAAGGCCAGCAGACCAACCTCTACAAGTGTTTCCTGCCCCAAGCCTGGGCTTTCAATAATAAACGCGGCGTCAGCGCCTTCATTCACCCTGAGGGCGTCTTCGACGACCCGAAGGGTGGTGCACTTCGCGAAAAAATGTATGAGCGTATTCGCAAACATTTTATGTTTGCGAATGAGCGAAAACTATTTCGCGAAGTGGACCACCATACGACATTCAGTCTGAATGTGTATGGTGGTCCACTGCCGATCGTGTCGTTCGACACGATCGGCGAAATTTTTGAAATTTCCACCATTTCCGAATGTTACGAAGGCGACCGCTCCAAGCCGCTTCCCGGCCTCAAAAACGAGAAGGGGGAATGGAACACCATGGGCCACCCGGATCGGATCATTCGCGTCGCCCGCAAAGAACTGGAGACTTTTGCCCGGGTCTTCGACGGCAGCCCCAACTGGAAACAGACCAAACTGCCAGCATTATACGCGGTCCAGCTGCTGGAAGTGCTGGAGCGCTTCGCCGAGCAAAAGGTCACCCTGGGAGACCTGGGTAACGGAGTCTTCTGCAGCGAAATGTGGCACGAGACCAATGCTCAAAAAGACGGAACTATCCGACGCCAGGTGCATTTTCCCCACAATTTAAGCGAGATGATCTATTCCGGCCCCCATTTCGGGGTGGCCAATCCCTTTTTCAAGTGCTCGCGTCCGATCTGCAAGCTCAACAGCGATTACGACAATATCGACCTGCAGAACATTGGCGTCGATTACCGGCAGCGCTGCAACTACGTGCCAAACTGCAGCAGGGAGGAATATCTCCGCCGCGTCGCAGTAACACCTTGTGGGACTAAGTATAATAATTGTTATAGAATAATCTCAAGGAGAATGCTCAATCAAGGCGGTGAAAGGACATTAATAGCTGCAATTGCAACGCCTCAGACGGCACATATCAATACTGTTTTCGGAATCACCTTCGAGCAGCATCTCCCATTTTTTGCCGGTTTAGAAGCCTCTATACCATACGATTATTACATTAAAGCCACTGGCAAAAGTGACGGCAGATTTGATACCATTGCAACACTTCCCCTTCCAATTGATAGTGTTCATT
Source organism: bacterium (assembly GCA_030535355.1). Taxonomy (GTDB): domain Bacteria; phylum Vulcanimicrobiota; class Xenobia; order Xenobiales; family Xenobiaceae; genus JAFSXO01. Next base: position 57,712 of record JAUNIO010000010.1, read on the forward strand.
ATGATCAGATAACAGCTCGCGCCCTCCTGCTGAACTGCCTCACCACAGCCTACGCCGGCCTCTGGCGGCAGTGCTGGCGGGACAGCTTCGCGCAGGACTCCTGGGCCAAGGCCGATCCCCGCCTGCGCCCCGAGCGCTTCGCCGCCCTCACCCCGGAATGGAGCTGGGAGACGCCCCTGCGCACGGACTACGAGCGCCGCCAGGCCCTGGTGGAGCTGGACGTGCTGACCGCCCTGGCTCTGGGCCTGACCCTCGACCAACTGAGAACCATCTACCGCATCCAGTTCCCGGTGCTGCAGTCCTACGAAGCCGACACCTGGTACGATGCCCGGGGCCGCATCGCCTTCACCAACAACCGCAGCCTGACCGGCGTGGGTTTCAGCCGGCCGGAATGGGAGGGCAAAACGGCCCCGGAACCCGTGCGGCGCGGGGAGGCCCCCTGGAACGGCATCCTGAAGGACGCCCCCGCGGGGTACGTCTTCGCCCGCACCTTCACCGACGACACCCTGCCCGGCGGCCCGGTTGAGCGCACCGTCGAATACGCCGCTCCCTTCGACCGCTGCGACAGGGAACGGGACTATGAAACGGTGTGGGCATATTTTGCGGAAAAGAGCGGGAAGGAGGGCGTATAATGAACGAACAGCAGATAATGGAGATACTGCGCTACGGAGAACGCAGCACAGAAACCGACAGAGGCGCAAAAAACAGCACAGAAATCAGCACAGAAACCGGCGGCAGCACAAAAAACAGCACGGGAAACAGCCTGGTACGCGAGACAGTCACTTGTACGGAAAAGGACCATCTGCCCTATACAGCCAGTGAAAAGCTGGTTTTAGCGTGTATTGCGAAAAAGCCGTCCATTACCATGGAGCAGCTGGCGCAAAAAACCGGGTTGTCGCGCGGCAGAGTGCGTTATGCGCTCGACACACTGAAAGAAAAGGGGCAGCTGCAGAGAGAAGGCCCGCAAAAGGGCGGACAGTGGATAATAAAGAGGCCGTGAACAGGACTATGAAACGGCCTGGGAGTATTTTTCTGCGAGAAGCACCCGGGAGTTGAATAATGGGAAAAATATTAGGTTTTAGAATAAAAAACTACGGAACGCTTAAAGATATAAAAATGGGGCAGACTTTCGCAGACTCCAAAAGCACCCCTTTGGGCAATATGGTAACCCTCATAGGGCCAAGCGGCAACGGAAAAAGCTCTTTAGCCGACGCTTTCGGTTTCATTACCGACTGTCTTAATACCGATGTGGAAACAGCCTGCGATTCGCATAACAGAGGCGGATTTGAGCAATTGGTATCACAGGGAACCGAAGAACCTATTTACTTCGAATTATATTATCGTGAAAACAGCAATTCACGGCCTATAACCTATGAATTAACTATCGGCTTAGACAATTCCCGACGTCCCTGCGTACAGTCGGAACGTTTGCGGCAAAGAGTGCAGAAAAGAGGCAGGCCGCTGTCTTTCCTCTACCTTAACGACGGCAAAGGCTACGCCTTTGAAGGAACCGAAGGCGGACAGGACGAGGATACTGGCGCTGTAAGCGGAGAAAAAAAAGAAGTAGAATTAAATGATTCCAGAAAGCTGGGTATTGTCACCTTAGGGACTATGAAACAATACGCCAGAATAGAGAAGTTTTTACAGTTTTTAAGAAGCTGGTATCTTTGCTATTTTTCCCCGGACAGCGCCCGCCAAATTCAATCAGCTTCCCCGTCTCCCTATCTGAACCGCACCGGCAGCAACATTAATAACGTAGCCCAATATATGTATCGGGAAAACAGCAAACGGTTCACGGGAATACTCGCGGAGATACAAAGCAAAATACCCAATATTGCAAAAATTGTTCCCGTCAAAATGCCAAACGGACAAATGGTGCTCGAGTTTTATCAAAAGGGATTTACCAAGCCGTTTTATTCCAACCGTATGTCTGACGGTACTTTAAAACTATTTGCTTATTATCTGCTCATGAACGAAAACAATCCGCGGCAGCTTGTTTTCATCGAAGAGCCTGAGAATGGTTTATACCACCAGTATTTAGCCGCTCTGGCTTTGGAACTGACAAAAAACGCCGGCAGCGGATATACAAAACAGATATTTGTTACTACACACAGCCCGTTCTTTGTCAACGCCCTGCATCCGGAACAGATTTGGGTTTTGGAAAAAGATGAAAGCGGTTTTTCCGCGGTAAAACAAGCGTCAGAGTACGACTTTGTCAAAGACATGACAGCCGAAGGCGCTCAGCCGGGCGACTTATGGAACAGCCGATTCTTTGGCTGAAGAACGGAATTACAAGTATGCATTTTCAGTTTTTAATCGAAGACCAATCAAGCGAGGTGCTGATCAGAGAAATAATGAACAGACTGATCGGCAGCCACGTTAAATACAACTCCTGCGATTATAAGTCATTTAAGGGTATCGGAGGCTTCACAAAAAAAACTACGGCTAAAGAGACTCATACCGGCAAACTGCTGAATGACCTGGCGATCTACCTGAGAGGCTTTCAGCGCAGCCTGCAAGGCATCGAAGCAGTCTTAATAATTGTATTAGACAATGACGATAATAATCCCGAACATTTTAAAAATGAATTAGAAACCTTGGCCCATGACAATAATATCACCATGGATCACGTTTTCTGCCTGGCCGTCGAAGAAGCCGAAGCCTGGCTGTTAGGAGATAAAGAAGCGGTTCTGCAGGCCTATCCGCAATCTAAATTAAAAGTTCTGAATGCTTATATTCAAGACAGTATCTGCGGAACCTGGGAAGTTTTAGCCGACGCAGTTTATAAAGGCGGCCTGGCCAAAATACAAAAGACGAAAATGCCATATATGGAAATTGGCAAACTAAAAAGCGAGTGGGCATACAATATCAGTAAATATATGGTGTTTGAGCATAATCTGTCTCCAAGCTTTCAATATTTCCTCGCATCCGTTAGTAAAAGAATCAGTGCCATATAAAAAACATATAGAAACAGGCTCAATCAGCCAAGCATACTTATAGGAGAGTCCAAGTGCTGCCGTCAGTTCTCGCCGCCCAATTAATCAAAGGCCTTGAGGATTATTTAGAGACCACCTTCCCCATGACCAACGCCCCTTTCCTGGGCTCGCTCCGGAAAATGCTGACGGACGGCGCCGCTCTCTGCCACAAACCCTTTGTGAGCGTGCGCCTGCCCTTCCGCACCGCGGCGGAGATGCCGACCTGCTTTGAGGCCATTCATCCGGCCTTCCTTCCCTACGTGCATCAGCAGACGGCCTTCGGGCGGCTGACCGGCGAGGACGGCCGCTCCACCCTGATCGCCACGGGCACCGGCTCCGGCAAGACAGAGTGCTTTCTCTATCCCATCCTGGAATACTGTTACCGGCACCGCGGTCAAAAAGGCATCAAAGCCCTGCTGATTTATCCCATGAACGCCCTGGCTACCGACCAGGCCAAGCGCCTGGCCGAGCTGATCTGGAACAGTCCGGAGCTGCGCGGCAATGTGACGGCCGGCATGTACGTGGGCGGTCAGGGCCCGCAGTCCAGCCGCCTGATGAGCGCCGAAAGCATCGTCACCGACCGCCAAACGATGCTCACCGCCCCTCCGGACATTCTGCTGACCAATTACAAAATGCTGGACTACCTGCTGGTCCGCCCCAAAGACGCAGCCCTGTGGCAGAACAACAAGCCCGACACGCTCAAATACATAGCGGTAGACGAGCTCCACACCTTTGACGGGGCTCAGGGCACCGATTTGGCCTGCCTGCTGCGCCGCCTGAAGTTCCGCCTGGGGACTCCGGGAGGATATCTGTGCTGCGTCGGCACTTCCGCGACCATGGGTTCCCCGGAAAACGGCGCCAACATCGTCAGATACGCCGAAGAGATTTTCGGCGAGCCGTTTGAGCCGGATTCCATAGTGGCCGAAGACCGCCTCACGCCGGAAGAGTTTTTCGCCGATTTCCCCGCCGCGGATTTCACAGTGCCGACCGCCGCCCAAAGCGCGGAACTGCGCCGCCTGGCGGAACGAAACGACGCAGCCGCCTATCTGCGCCTGGCCGCGGCAGCCTGGACCGCGCCGGACGATACGGACGTGCTGACTCCCGAGGGCCGGATAGCTCTGGGGCGACGGCTGATGCGCCACGGCGTGCTGCAGTCCCTGCTCAAATTCAGCCGGGGACGCTGGCAGCGGATTTCCGCCCTGGCCGAGGCCCTGAGAGCCGCCGGTCCCTCCCCGGGCGAAGCGGAAAGCGCCGAGGCGGCGGAGACGGCGGTCAGCGCCCTGCTGGCCCTGATTTCCCACGCCCGCACGGGAACGCCGGAAAAGCCGCGGCCTTTCCTGAATGTGCAAATCTCGCTGTGGCTCAGAGAACTGCGCCGGCTGGTGGCCCGGGTTTCCGATCAAGAGATAGTTTACGCCACCGCCCACGACCTTAACGCCCAGCAGAGCAAACGGTACCTGCCGGTGCTCAACTGCAGGGACTGCGGCGCTACAGGCTGGGCCGGCCTGCCGGGCGAGCGCATGAACGCCTCCGTCGGCCGGCTGGAGACCTTCTACAATCTCTATTTTAAAGGCGACGGCAGGATCACCGCGCTGTACCCCTGCGCCCACGAAAAGTGCCCGCCGGGCCTGAGTCCCGGCCGGATTTGTCCGAACTGCCTGCAGGTCAGTCTGGGCCGGGATTCCGCTTCGATCTGCGGCAGCTGCGGAGAGGCCATGATCGAGATTCTGCTGCCCAACCCTTTTAAAACGGCGGGCACTGAGGAAAACAAACATTTCGTCTGTCCCTTCTGCGGCTCGGAACACGGCCTGACCTTGGTGGGTCTGCGCAGCGCTACGGAGATCAGCGCCGAGCTGGTCCAGATCTTCGCTTCGGGATTTAACGACGACAAAAAAGCCCTGGCCTTCTCGGACAGCGTTCAGGACGCCGCGCACCGCGCGGGCTTTTTCAATGCCCGCACCTGGCGCTTCGGCCTGCGGACAGCCATACAGCGCTTCGCGCAGAACGGCGGCGCCGGTCAAAGCCTGGCCGCTTTCAGCACAAACTTCTCCGCCTATTGGCGCCGGCAGCTGGACGACGAGCATTTCGCCGGCTATTTCACCGCCCCCAACATGACCTGGTATGAAGCCTACGCAAACCTGCTCGCCAGCGGCCGGTTCGGAAATAAAGACAAGGGCCGACATCTGATCAGGGACATCGAAAAACGGCTCTCCTATGAAATCATGCTGGAATACGGCCTCACCGCCCGCATAGGGCGCACCTTGGAGAAATCCGGCTGTTCCTGCCTGGAGTTCCCTTCAGAAGCTGTCTCCGCCGCTGCCGCTATAGTCCGCGAACGGGCGGTCAACGAGATCGGCGGCCTGGAGCGCACCGGCGTCGAATGCTTTGAGAGGATGATCGCCGGTTATCTGCGGCAGATGGCGCAGAACGGCGCTTTCGACGACGACGCCTTCGCGCTTTTCCTAAAGGAAAACGGAAAAAGCTATCTGCTCTCCAACGACCAGGACTACTGGAGGCCGGGCCTGCGCGCCGGCGTCAACGTGCCCCGCTTCCTTTATACGGCGCACGGACAGCCTTTGAAAAACTGTCCTTTCGACTCCCCGGCCGCTCCCAAATACACCGCCCGCCTCGAAAAGTGCTGCCGGGAGGATTTGCTGCCAGAATCCGCAGCCCGGGATATCAGCCGCATCATTTTGGAAGAGCTCGTCAAAAACGGGATTGTCGTCAGAAAAACGCCCAATGCCTTCGGCGCCGTCTATGCGCTGAACAAGGACAAAGTGTCCGTCACGGACCGCACCGCCGTCTTTAAATGCTCTGCCTGCGGCCTCAGCCAAACCGTTGCCGCCTCAGATAAGCGCTTTTGGCAGGACTCTCCCTGCGTACGGCGCTCCTGTCCGGGTCTGCTGACCGAGGATTTAACCGCCGGAACCGACTACTACGGCAGACTGTTTTCCTCCGGAAGCCTGTCCAGGATCAACGCCCGGGAGCATACCGGGCTTTTGGAGCGCGGCAGCCGGGAAAAGCTGGAAAACGAATTCAAGCAGAAGCATCAGAATACAGGGAAAAAATACGCGCCCTGGGAATCCAACGTGCTTTCCTGCACGCCTACCCTGGAAATGGGCATCGACATCGGCGATCTCTCCACGGTCATCCTCTGCGGCGTTCCCCCCTCCCAAGCACAGTATCTGCAGCGTACCGGACGCGCCGGACGCCGGGACGGCAACGCCCTGACCCTGACCGCGGCCGCCGCTAAGCCCCACGATCTGTATTTTTACGCCGACCCCCCGGACATGATGGACGGCGATATAGTCCCCCCCAAAGTATTCCTCAAAGCTTCGGCGGTGCTGGAGCGTCAGTTTGCGGCCTTCTGTCTGGATTCCTGGGTCAAGAGCGGAGCCTCCGAACAGGCCATACCCAAAAATGTCAGCGCCGTGCTGCGCGAACTGGACAAGCCCGCGCGGGAACAGTTCCCCTTCAATTTCATGGGCTACGTCCGGAACAACCGCACCCATCTGCTGAACGCCTTCATGCAGATGTTCTCCGACAGCCTGGACGGCGCGGCCAAAGATGAACTGCGCGCCTTCGCTCAAGGCCAAGAGCCGCACAGTCCCATGCATCGGCGCATTCTCGAAGCTTTCCGGGCGCTGGAGAAACAAAGAGCTTCCCTCTCCCAAAGCTTCCGGCAGCTTAAAAAGCAGATCAAAGAACTGGAAAGCAGACCTGAGGACACCTCCCTCAGCCGGGAGATAAACGAGCTGAAGAACGAACAGAACGCCCTGCTCGGCGTCATCAAGGAGATCGACAAAAAAGACGTCTTCAATTTCATGTCCGACGAAGGGCTGCTGCCCAATTACGCTTTCCCGGAAGCGGGCATCGTCTTAAAGGCCGTTTTATACCGCAAAAGCGAGTCAGTTTCCCCAAAGTCCGGCCCCGAAAGCGAAACAGGACGCTCCAAGCCCAAGGCCGGCAAAACCGTCTATGAATACAGCCGCTCCGCGGCGGCGGCCATAAGCGAATTTGCTCCCCGCAACCGCTTTTACGCGGACGGCCGGAAACTTACCGTCGATCAGGTCGATCTGGTCAGCGCCCAAGCCGCGACATGGCGCCTCTGCCCCAACTGTTCCCACGCTCAGCTGGAAGAGAGCGGCAAAGACACCGCCTGCTGTCCGCGCTGCGGCAGTCCGGCCTGGGCCGACGTCGGCCAGCTCCGCAATATGCTTAAGGTGCAGATGGTCTATTCCAGCATGGACGCTGCCAAGAGCCGGATTTCCGACGACAGCGACGACCGCAGCCACGTCTTTTACTGCAGGCAGCTGCTCGCCGATGTCGACGAAGATCGCGATGTCACCTGCGCCTACAAAATGAACAACGGCGAATTTCCCTTCGGTTACGAATTCGTCCGCAAAGCCGTCCTGCGCGACATCAACTTCGGCGAGAGCGACCTCAACGGAGACAGGCTCCGAGTAGCCGGCGTCGACGAGGTGCGCAAAGGCTTCAGGGTCTGCAGGCACTGCGGCAGGCTTCAGCCCGAGCAGAGGGGCAGCGCTTCCGAAAGTGGGAGCGGACGTTCCGGCCGCGCGAAAGAGATCCACGCCCCTTACTGTAAAATGCGCGGCCAAGCCGGCGCGGAACTGCCGCCGGAAAGCGAGCCTTTTGAGGAATGCCTCTTCCTTTACCGCGAGTTTACTACCGAAGCCCTGCGCCTGCTGATCCCGGCCACGACCATGGACACCGACGAAGTGAGAAAAGAATCCTTCACCGCGGCCTTTATGCTGGGGATGAAGGAATACTTCGGCAACGTGGATCACCTGCAGGCCACTGTCAGCGAGGTTCCGCTTCCTTATTCCGACTGCCGCAAACAGTATCTCGTCATTTACGATTCCGTTCCCGGCGGCACGGGATATCTGAAACAGCTGATGAACGAACGGAATTCGCTGATCGATATTTTTGCCAAAGCCCTGCAGAAACTGGAGACCTGCCCCTGCGGCAGCGATCCCCAAAAAGACGGCTGCTATCACTGCCTTTACGCTTACCGGCAGAGCCGCAGCATAGGCAGCATTTCCCGGACGACGGCCATCAGGCTGCTCAAGGCCATTCTGAGCGGCAAAAACGGGCTGAAAAAAATCCCGGGGCTGAGCGTCATTAAGGTCAACACCCTGCTGGAAAGCGAACTGGAGCGCCTCTTTATCCAGGCCCTGGAGAAGGCCGTCAATGAGCGGGGGCGGGGCACATTCAGCCGCGACACGGTCAACGGCAAAGAAGGCTATATTTTAAAGATCAACGGCTGCGTCTGGACCGTCGAACCTCAGGTGCCTCTGGACTCAGCGCAGGGTGTTGCCGTTAAGTGCAGGCCAGATTTCGTAATATGGCCGCAGGAAGATACAGAGCGGCTTCCGGCCGCGGTTTTCACCGACGGTTTCGACTGCCACAAAGACATAACCGGCGGGGATATTCTGAAACGCGAAGCGGTCCGCCGCAGCGGGCGCTTCCGGGTCTGGACCCTGAGCTGGCACGACGCCATGACGGTATTACGGCCGCAGGGCGATTATTACGCGCCGACCTTGGACGCGGAGAATATGCCCTCGGGAACAATGTACGGAAATACCGTCCACAACGCGCAGGCAAAGGCTTTAGAGCCCGGCCGCATGACCGCTTTTGAACTGCTGATGCAGTATTTGGAGAGGGACAAGGCCGAAACGGAATTCGCCGCTCAGGCCCGGGCTTATTCGCTCTCCCTGCTGGAACCCTCCAAACTGAAAGACGATGCGGCGTGGGCCGAATGGCGGAAGGCGGCGGAAGAGATCAACGGGCAGACCGGCTGTACGGAATACGAGTTTAGCAGCACGGGCACCTTTTTCGGCTCCCGCACGCCGCGGACCTGGCAGCCCGGGGACACCGTTGAGCATCTGTTCATTTACGCCGGCATTCCCGCGGAGGTCCTGAAAAAAGACCGCGGCGCTTTCCCGGCCGTTTTCGCCCTCTTAGATGACGGCGGCGACCGGCGCGGCGACAGCTATAAACGGGAATGGAACGGCTTTTGGCACTTTTATAACGCGATGCAGTTCAATCCGCACTTCGCGGCCGTCTGCCGCAGCGGTTTGGACCGGCGCGATTACTGCGTCCTGAACTGTCGGCCCGGCCCGGCCGCGTCCGGCGCGGACGCAGAAGCCACTGCGGCAGATGAGGCTGATTGGGAAGAAGCCGCCGCGCTGATAACCGGCGAGGAAGAACGCATTATTGCATCTTCACTTAAAGCCGGCGGTATTCCGGCGCCGGACTCCGATGACATAGGCTATGAAGTGGAGGACGAGCGCGGAGTGGTTGCCGCCGAGATGGCATGGGCCTGGCCCGAAAAAAGACTTGGCTATATGACCGGAGAACAGCTCGGCCGCCGCGATCAGGCAGAACGGGCGGGATGGACGATCTGCACCTCAGCGGAAGAAATTATCAGTGCTTTTGGGAGGCATAGATAATGGCCGACAACATCAAAGTTGCCGTATCCGAGCAGTTTATGGACGCGTTTGTGGCTCTGCCCCGGAACATTCAGCAAAAGGTTTTGACCTTTATGAACAAGTTCCGCAACAATCCCGCCGCGCCGGGCATCAATTACGAAACCCTCCGCAGCGGCAAAGACAAGAAGCTCTGTTCGGTGCGCATAGACGACGCCTACAGGGCCATAGCCGCGCGCCAGCCCGAGACCGGCGTTTATATGCTGCTGTGGGTAGATCATCACGATAAAGCCTATGAGTGGGCTGAGAACAGAAAATGCGGGATCAACCCGCAGACCGGGGCCATTCAGATTTACGAAGCCGCCGTCACTTCCCCGCCGGAGTTAAATTCCGATAAACCGAGGCTTTTCTCCGCGATCAGCGACGCGGACCTTTTCGCCCTGGGACTGCCGGAAGAGCTGCTCGGCCTGGCCCGCAGCATCTCCGGCAAAGAAGATTTCTATGCCCAAAAGAACCGTTTCCCCGCCGGAGCTTTCGAAGCTCTGCAATGGCTGGCTGAAGACATCCCCCTGCAGGAGGTCAAGGAACTAATATCTTCCGAACGCGCAGATGAACAGGCCGGCGATGATCTGGCCAAAGCTTTGGAAACCCCGGAGAGCTTAAAATCCTTTGCGGTTATCGACAGCGAAGCGGAACTGCGCGCCATTATGGATGCCCCCCTGGAAAAATGGCGCGTATTTCTGCATCCCCGTCAGAGGGAGATTGTCAGAAAAAAATATGCCGGCCCGGCAAGGGTCTTGGGCAGCGCTGGCACTGGCAAAACCGTAGTGGCTATGCACCGCGCCAAATATCTGGCCGCGTCGCTTAAAGATGGCGAACGCCTTCTCTTTACCACTTTTACTGCCAATCTGGCCGCCGACATTTCCGAAAACCTCAGGAAAATTTGCACCGAAGCGGAGGGCCTAAACCTCATAGAGGTCGTCAACCTGGACAAATGGGTAACTCAGTTTCTCGGTCAGCAAAGATATAAAGCTAAGCTTTCCTATGATAGCCAAAGCAAGCAGTTACTCGAAAGAATTTGGGATGACGCTATTGACAGCCACGATTTAAATCGCGAGTTTTCCAAAAGCTTTTATCAGGAAGAGTATAGCCGTGTAATTGCCGCCCAAGAAGCCTTTACGCTGGAACAGTACCTGAAAGCTCCCCGTATTGGCCGGGGCACCAAACTGAGCCGGAAACAGCGCATGAGAATCTGGGAAATATTTGCGGAATATCTGAGCCTCATGCAAAAGCGCGGTATCGTCGATATAAATTACGCCCAGCATGAGTGCTGTCGGCTTCTGGCTCAAGACCCAGCCATACCGCGCTACAAACACATTATCGTCGATGAAGCTCAGGATATGAGCAGCAGCGCTTTCCGCCTCCTGCGCGCCCTGGCCGGCGCAGAGCACGAAAACGATATCTTCATCGTCGGCGACGCCCATCAAAGAATATACAAGAATAAAGCGGCTTTATCGCAGTGCGGCATAAATATTCGAGGCCGGGGCCGGAGCAGCACTCTGCGCATCAACTACCGCACTACGGAAGAGATCCGCAAGACGGCTATAGCCGTTCTCCACGGACTATCCTTTGACGATCTCGACGAAGGAAACGATATTGACGAGCGCTGCCAGTCTTTGACTCACGGGATGGCTCCGCAAATCCGCTGCTTTGACAATGCCAATCAGGAGTTTGCTGCCGTGCTGGCCGAGATTAAAGAACTGATCGCCGGCGGAACGGCCGCCGAGAATATCTGCGTCACCGCCCGAACGCACAAACTGCTCGACGACTACATTCAAAAGCTGACGGAAAACGGCCTGCGCTGCTATGAGATCAAGGGAAGCAGCGCGGACAACCGCAGACATCAGGGCATCCGCGCCGCCACCATGCACCGCGTCAAAGGCTTGGAATTTCAGTATGTCTTTATCGCGGCCGCCAACAAAGGCGTACTGCCGCTGGAACAGGCCATCGACCGCACGGACGCGGTCAGCGAAGCGGAATCCGTAAAAGCCGAGCAATGCCTGCTCTACGTGGCCTTAACCAGAGCGCAGAAAGGCGCTTATGTCAGCGGCTACGGCAAGCTGTCCGCTTTTTTGGCGGGCTCGGCTTCATAATCTAATCGGCCGGGGCCGTCCTGACGGCAGGGAGAAGACCCGCCCGGGTCTGCCCCTGCCGAACGGGAAACCGCGTGCCGAATTCTGACGTTCCGTCCCTCCGCACCGGTCAGCCTTTTCCGTTCCCCTTATACAGCGCGTTGTAGATCGCGATCATCCTGCGGTCGCGCTCTTTGACCAGCTGCTCGCCCTGACCTTCGGAATAATCGTAAAAGCCCTTCCCGGTCTTCACCCCCAGCTCGCCGCGTTCCACGCGCCCGGTGATGCTCTGGGGCATGACCGTCTCCGCGCACAAATCGGGGGCCACATACGCGCTCACATGGTTCCAAACGTCCAAGCCGCCCAAGTCGGCGATCTCCATCGGACCCACACAGGCGTAACGGAAACCCAGACCGTACTTCATCACATCGTCGATGCCCTCGGGAGAGACCACGCCCTGATCGACCAAAGCCAAAGCCTCGCGGAAGAGAGCTACCTGCAGACGGTTGGCGGCAAAGCCCAATACGTCCTTGTTGACCATGACCGGCTTCTTGCCGATGGCCAGGCACAAATCGTAAATGGCCTGAGCGGTCTGATCGGAAGTGCGGTCCCCGCGGATAATCTCCACCAGCAAAATCAGGTGCGGCGGGTTGAACCAGTGCATACCGATAAAACGCTCCGGCAAACGCACCGCCTCGGCCATGGCGTTGATAGACAAACCGGAAGTATTGGAAGCTATTACTGTATCATCAGGCGTCAGCTGGGAGATTTCCGCATAAAAGCGCCGCTTAATCTCCAGATTTTCCACGATATTCTCGATGACCGCTTCTCCCTGCCTAAAGCATATTATATCAGATGTATATTCAATATTATTCAAAATACACTGAGCGTGGGAATCGTCCATTTCCCCGCTTTCCTTTAAGGTTTCCACACTGCGGGCGATGCGCTCCCGCGCCGCCGTCAAGGCCTCGGCTTTGATGTCGTACAAAGTCACTTTATAATCACATCCCGCGAAAATCTGAGCCATCGAAGCTCCCATAGTGCCGGACCCGGCGATAATCAGATGACGCATAAACAATGTCCCCCTTAAATACTTCAATGTATGTAATACCAGTTCTGATAAAGGATTCATCCTCCCCTCCATGAATTGGCCTACGTCATTTTTTAATGAAAGCTCAATAACATAGGAGGTGCTGACTCATATACAATTATCGCCGCATTCATACCCGCGTATAATAAATAGTTTGCTAGTTAGCTTATCGCTAACTAAATGATACCGATAAATTGGTAGGCCATGTCTAAGATATATACATCCGTAGAACAGCTGGTGGGACACACCCCTCTGCTGGAACTGACCCAAATTGAAAAATCTCTGAATCTGAAAGCCAAAATCCTGGCCAAGCTGGAATACTTCAATCCCGCCGGCAGCGTCAAAGACCGCATCGGCAAAAAACTTCTGGACGACGCCGAAGAGCGCGGAGCGCTGCAGCTAGGCGGAACCGTCATAGAACCCACCTCCGGCAATACCGGCATAGGTTTGGCCATGGTCGCTGCCCGGCGCGGCTACCGCACCATCATCGTCATGCCCGACTCTATGTCCATAGAACGCCGCCAAATGATGCAGGCCTATGGCGCGGAACTGGTGCTAACTCCCGGCGCTGATGGTATGAAAGGTGCCATCGCCAAAGCCGAAGAGCTAGCCCGCGAAATCCCCGGCAGCTTTATCCCCGGCCAATTCACCAACCCCGCTAACGCTCAGGCCCATTACGAGAGCACCGGCCCAGAGCTCTGGGAAGATACCGAAGGCCAGCTCGATATATTTGTGGCTGGAGTCGGCACCGGCGGCACCATCACCGGCACAGGGCGCTATCTCAAAGAACGCAATCCACAAATCAAGGTTATTGCTGTGGAACCGGCCTCGTCTCCCGTTCTTTCTGCGGGCCAAGCCGGCAAGCATAAAATTCAGGGCATCGGAGCCGGTTTTGTGCCCCAAGTCTTAGATACCGCCATTTACGACGAGATAATCCCCGTTGAGGACGAACAAGCCTTAAAAACAGCTCAGCTCTTGGGGAAATCCGAAGGTTTGCTGGTAGGCATCTCCGCAGGTGCCGCAGTCTGGGCAGCTCTGGAATTAGCCCGCCGTCCTGAAAACTCCGGCAAAACTATCGCTGCCATCCTTCCCGATACGGGCATGAGATATTTGTCCACTCCAGGCTTTATCGAGCAGCCTTAAACATAAAAAACGTTATTTGGTTACATTCATTCAGGCTGGGCGTTCACAGCCTGAATGCTTACATTAACAATCCATGAGCAAACAAAACATCAACGCTTTGACTGCCTGTTTGGAACGGGTAGCTGATAAAATGAGCGCCAAAAGCGCCCTGCCCAGCGACAGCCGTTACATCGGTTTAGAAGATGCCGCCATTAAAGCCATCGGTCAATTACTAACCGCCATGTTCCCCAACCATCTGGGACAGGTGCGCGAGCGCTTTTCTGAAAAAGACAACCGCATTTGGGAACTGATGCGAGCTTTTGACGCTCTCACTCACGCTTTAGGCTATGTTTCCGAAAGCTTTGAAGCTGCGGAGAACCAAGCGATGCAGGTAATCTCCGCCCTGCCCGACATCTTAGCCGTTTTAGAAACCGATGTAATTGCAGCCTACGAAGGCGACCCCGCCGCGCAAAGCCTGGACGAAGTCATTCTCAGTTATCCGGCGTTTAAAGCCATCAGCATCTACCGCCTAGCCCATAAGCTCTACGAAATGCGGGTTCCCATCCTGCCCCGGCTGATGACAGAACACGCCCACAAACTGACAGGAATCGACATCCACCCCGGAGCCAAAATAGGCAGTTATTTCTTCATCGATCACGGAACCGGCGTAGTTATCGGTGAAACTACAACTATCGGAGAACACGTTAAGCTGTATCAGCACGTTACCTTAGGAGCCAAGAGTTTCAAAGTCAATCCCGACGGTACTTTAGTAAAAGGCATTAAGCGCCATCCCGACATCGGGGATTACGCGGTTATTTACGCCGGAGCCACTATTTTGGGAGGCAATACAGTGATTGGCCATCACTGCGTCATCGGCGGCAATGTTTGGCTTACCGAATCAGTAGAACCGGGCCAGACCGTAACCATCCGCTGCAACGTAACTCCCCCCGATGCCAATCCCGTCGCCTGAATGCGGCGCAATATCACAATAGAGGGAACAGGCAGCCCTGCTCCCCTGCCCGCTCAGGCGTCTCATTTTGTTGCAACATTTACTGTATCTTCAATAGACAACACCAGCAACAAGAGATCTGCCCCTCCCATCCTTTAGGGGGAGTCAGATAGTTCGCAAGTTAGCTGATCGCTAACTAAACGGCATTAGAGATCAGCCGACTGACATAGGCTCGCTTCACTTAAATAAGCATCGGTCACGACAAAAACAAAGAGGGGTTATGCTCATCCTCTGGATGAACGGGATAGCGCCGCTTATCAGCTTCGGTTATGGGCCGCAGCACTTGGCAGGGATTGCCCGCAGCCACTACTCCAGGAGGAATGTCTTTAACCACCACACTGCCCGCGCCTATCACCGAACCTGCTCCGATAGTCACTCCTGGACAAATAGTTACCATTGCTCCGATCCATACGTTATCCTCCAAGGTGATCGGTTTGGCAAATTCCCAGTAATTGTTGCGCTGCCCGACATCCAGCGGGTGGGCTACCGTGGAAAAGCAGCAATTAGGAGCGATGAAAACATAGTTTCCCATCTTAATAGGAGCTTCATCCAAAAACACGCAGCCGTAATTGATAAAGCAGTTCGTTCCAAAGGACATATGTATGCCATAATCGCACCAAAATGGCGAAACTACGGTGAGTTTTGCATATTCGCCTCCGAATATCTCCCGTATTATTTTCCGGCGCCGCTCATCATCCGAAGGACGGCACAGATTGAAGTCATGGCAGAGATCGCGGCAGCGGTTTAATTTGGCCAATAAGGCCGGGTCCTGACAGAAGTGCAGGTAGCCTGCGCGCATTTTTTCGTAATTATTCATAGATCAGCATCTCCTCGCTTGATAAGCGTTTTTCTCAGCGCACTTCTAGACACCCTGCTTTGCTATGCCAACCTAAAAGCTATTTAGGCAATATCCGCGGAAGCAAAGCAGCAGAATATCTGCTATAGCGGTATCACTATAAAAATGCTATATTATATCCTAACATGAAAAAAATTCTCATCGTTCACACTGGCGGAGGATTAGGCGATGTTCTGCTGTCCACTCCGGTCATAGAAGCCCTCGCTGCTGTCTATCCCCAAGCCCAAATCGATTTTTTAGCCAGAAAATCAACCAGCGCAGCGATCCGCAATCATCCGAAACTGCATAAAATCATGACCATAGACGCGCCCGAACCGGGCTGGGGCAAACTATTCAGCTGGGCTGGCAAACTAAGAGCGGAGAGATACGAGGCCGCGTTGGTCCTCTGGAGTAAGACCCAGCTGGCTTTCATGCTCTATCTGGCGGGGATTCCCATCCGCGTTGGACAGGATTCCCGCTTTAGCTATTCCTGGACCTATACCCATAAGGTCAGCGTGCGCTCCGAACACGGCGATACCACCAGCCACTGGAGCCAAATACTGCTGGATTTTGTCCGCATCCTCAATCCCGCCATTCCCGAAACAGCACCCAGCTTCGTCATTCCCGAAACCGCCCAGGAAAAGGCGAAACAGCTTCTGCGGGGCCTGCCCGATCTGCCGGGGCCAGTTATCGGATTTCATCCCTGCAAAGACATTCAAAACCCGCTGAAGCGCTGGCCCATAGAAGTCTTTGCTCAATGGGTAAAAATGCTGGCTGAACAGCGTCAGGCCAGGATCGTCATCACCGGCGGCCCTGCTGAAATTACCTTAGCTGAAAAGCTGATAGAGCTCAGCCAAGTTCCCTGCTTAAATATAGCTGGAAAAACCGATATAGACACCTTGGCCGCCGTAACCACTCAATGCCGGATCTTCATCTGCCCCGACTCCGGCCCCATGCACTTAGCCTCAGTCTGCCATACTCCGGTGGTGGGAATTTACGCGCTCAAAGAGGATTTTCCCAAGCGCTGGGCCCCCAGCGATCCCCACCACGTCTCGGTCATTCTCAGCCCCAATCCCTGCCCGCGTCACTGCATCAAAGCGAACTGCCCCGATTTTCAATGTTATTCACACATTGAAGGACAGCAAATACTAGAAGCCGTAGATAAATTATTAGAGGCCAGTTCTGCTTAAGCGATAAGAACACCATTGCTCCGCAATGAAGCAGTCTATATCTTATTATGACATTTATTTTGACAATTAGCTGTTAATTAACTTAGTTTCACATTATGCGTCCAATACCCTTAAATTCAGCAAAAAATATTGCCGTCATCCGCACCGATCACATCGGCGACTTAATCGTCTCCACGCCATTTTTATATAATCTGCGCCAAGCGGCCCCGCAGGCAAACATCACTGCCATCCTGCCGCGCTATACCGAACAGGTCTTAACGCACACCGGTTTGACTGACCATGTGCTCGCGTATGATGGCCAGCCCGATAAGGATTTTACGCGTTCGCTGCGGGAGCTACGCGCCGACATCGCGATTTGCTTAGCCCCGCGCACCATCGCCTATAAACTCACCCGCGCTACCGGCGCCCCCTGCCGGGTGGGCTATTATTACTCCAATCGCCCCTTGGCCGCGGTCATGTGCCGGTTATTCTATCTAACCCACTCCATAGGCTTCAATATCGACCGCGAACTGCGCGCGGGACGCCCCATTCCTCACGAAGTCGAGCAGCTGGGCAGGCTGGCCCAGGCCATGAAGATGCCCTACAGCGACAAATCCCTGCATTTGACCCTCACAAACGAAGAACAGCAATACGCAGAAAAGCTGTGCGCCTCCTGGCGGCAGCCGCTGATCGTGCTGCAGCTGCACAATAATTGGCTCAGTTCCGACTGGACAGTCAAAGACTTAGCCAAATTAACCCACAGCATACAGCAAATATTTTCCTCCGGAGATATAGCTATATGCTATGGCCCCAGCGAAAATCTACTGTCCAAACAGCTGAACAAAGAACTGGAACACGATACCTGTTACCATTTTATAGGCGATTTGAATTTCCGCCAATGGGCAGCATTGTTTAGCCGCGCCGAGTTAGTGCTCACTCCCGACACTGGAGCGATTCATTTAGCCGCTGGCCTGCACAAGCCAGTCATCGCCGTATATGAAACGCGCACAGCCAAGCTAAACACACAGCAGTGGGCACCTTGGCAAGTCGAGCACAGCTGCATCGTCAAAGATACGGCAGATAAAACCATAGCGCAGATTATCAGCCGCTGCCGCAGCTTCGCGCAAACCGTGGCTATGCCAGATTACAGTATAGAAAAGCAATAAAGCGGCAGCTGCAGCGGACCGAAAACACCTTTTTTAGCGGTTTACAATAAATATTATGTTCCCGTAGAAACACGAACAACAAGATCGCACAATTGTTAATCGAAAATTAATTATGATTGATAAATAAATATGATTTGTTAAAATACCTCTAAGTGCTGCCATAGCGGTAACGGTTAGCCCTCTCAAAACAGAGGGCCTTTAACCCTCTGATTGACATAAAACCTAAAGGAATTGCGTGAAAGGAGGGCTGAAGTTATGTTAACCGTTGATAACACAGTGCCCATGTGTCTGTCAACGCACAGGCAGTTAATATCATAATTACGGCGCATGTTTTAAATAAAAGAAAAATGTTTTAGGGCAGTATATACTCCATCAGCGGCGCAGCTGTCCGCGACGTAATCGGCCGCTGCTTTCGTGTCTTCACCGGCATTCCCCATAGCAATGCCTAAGCCAGCAAATTTCAGCATATCGGCATCATTCCCCCCATCTCCAAACGCTAGCGTATCTTGTCTGGAGATGCCCAAATGGGCAATGATTTGCTGGATCCCGTGAGCTTTTCCGCATTCAAGAGGTATGACATCAGCAGCCCTTTCCCACCAGCGGGCAATTTTCACCCGCGTAGTCCCCTGCAGAAGCCTCTCATCCTGTTCGGCTCTGATCGGCACCATCAACTGATAAACGCTTTTTTGGAGAAAATTATCATAGGTCTTCGCATCTGCTACATTGGGAGAAAGGCCTGCTATTTTAGTGTAATCATCGAGGTCATGATTGTAAAAATTAGACATGATCGTTTCCGGTGCAGCCGCCATAATGGGAATGCCCATCTTGATCCCGTTGGCAATGACCGTCCGCATATCTACAGTATCGATGGGATTGGCATAAATTACCTTTTCGCCACAGTAACAAAGGCCGCCGTTAAAACAGAGCCTGCCGTCAAAAGACACGTCTGAGAATTTAGGAATCATAAAGGGAGCGCGGCCAGTAGCCAGATATACCAAACATCCACGCTGCTGTAACTGGCTCAAAGCTAACTTAACTTTTGGACTAATGTCAGATTTGTCAAAGGCTAAAAGAGTACCGTCCAAATCAAAAAAGGCTATGCGGGGTATCATACCATACCTCTGATCATTATTCTATCTTAAAATGCTAGATGAAAAGCACATAGCATCGCCACATCTGCACGATGCGACAGCCTGAGGAATAAGCTACTTTTGCAATTCATCACAAGTCAACTGTTACATTCGATAAGCAATGGGTTATATTTACTTGCATCATAATTCTGACGTTATTCTGCACGCTCAGCGCCTAAATCAGGTGATACTTATCGCAAAAGAAACATACCATATAAAGGATATAAACCGCAAAGCCAGTGACAAACATGGCTGGCCAAGAATTCTGAGCTGTAAGCGAATATCTCATAATTTCTTTTAGCAGATACAGCAGAACAACTAGCATGGCCATAGAGACAAACGGCATCGTGCTTACTTTGTTCAGCGAAAGCAGCGCACACTATGCACAAACCAGCGACTATTTCTTGTTTTGTAGCATTTGACATATAGATATTATATGGCATATTTATATTTAAGCAATAAGCCCTCCCCCTCTGTCGCAAGCGACATCTCCCCCTCTCAGCATATTCGTATCCTCAGCACCTGGCTATATTGCGTCAGCTTCTGCCCGCTACGCTGCTTCGCTACGCTCAGAGGCTACGCTT
>JAUNIO010000066.1 GCA_030535355.1 bacterium
GATAGTTTCGCAGGTTAGCTGATCGTTAACTAAATGATATTACCTTTAGGGGAGTCAGATAGTTCTCAGGTTAGCTAATCGCTAACTAAACGGCATTACATTCTGCCCCCGCCACTTCTTCAGCGGCTTGAGCTAAAATTCTCGCCATCTCTTCCCCGCGCGCTCCCCGGCCTATACACTCGATATGGCGGGCAGTTTCCCGCTGCTCGCCCTCTGCATAGGTCAAATGCAGTTCCAGGCGCTCGGGCGGCAGAATATCTTCAGCGCGTTCCGACCATTCCAGACAGACCGCGCCATCGCCTTCAAAATACTCATCAGCGCCGATATTGTACAAATCGGCAGAACTCTGCAAACGATAGGCATCAAAATGATAGATCGGCACCCGGCCTTCGTAAATGTGCATCAGCACAAACGTAGGGCTGGACACTGCCCCTGTATAGCCCGCTCCCCGGGCCAGTCCCTTGGTAAAAGTGGTTTTCCCGGCCCCTAAATCGCCGTAAAATGCCAAACAGTCGCCGGGCTGCAATAATTCTCCCAGCTTTTCTGCCAGAGCTTCAGTGCTCTCCGCCGAATTAATGCGTATATTTATCGTCTCCATGACGTGTTCTCAACCATATTTTCACGATAGCGATGAGCAGCTGCGACATCTTGTATTTGCATATTCGCAGCCTCAGCACCTGGCTTTCTTGCGTCAGCTTCTGCCCGCTTCGCTGCTTCGCTACGCTCAGATGCTGCGCTTAGCAGGACTGCCGCAATGCCAGGGCAGCAAATCTCCCCAAAAATCTTGGGTACTTCCTCTGCCACAGCCGCAACTTCTCCCCCTCCCAACCTTTAGGGAGAGAGTTCAACAATTCGCAGGTTAGCAGATCGCTAACTAAATAATATTTTCCGCAGTTATTAAAGCATGCAGCTCTTCCCAAGCGCCTTCTAAGGACTGGTTGATCACCCTAGTGCCGGCCAAACTGGACATGAAATTGACATCGCCGACCCAGCGGGGCACAATGTGCCAATGCAAATGCGCAGCCACTCCCGCGCCCGCCGCCCGTCCAATATTCATGCCCATATTGAACCCGTCAGGGTGTGCCCACTTGTCCAGCAGCACCACCCAGCGCCGCACCATAGTCATAATTTCCGTAAGCTCCTCAGGGCAGAGATCGCCCAAATCGCCGGTGTGCTGATAAGGCGCTACCAAAAGATGCCCGTTGGTGTAAGGATAAAGGTTCATCAGACAGTAGCAGTGTTTGCCGCGCTCCAAAACCAAATTGGCTTTGTCGTTATCTTCAGTATCCCGATGCTTTTCGCACAAAAAACATCCCGGCGTTTTCTCAGCGCGAATCATGCCGATGCGGTCCGGTGCCCAAAGGCGCTCCATATTGCTGTTATCCATATCCCGCTTCCTTAATGCTTCTTTAATTTATATGCTTACTTTTATATGCTTCCTAGCCTATTTGCCTTATTATATCTGCCTTATTTGCTCACAAGGTCTAAGTAGGTGAAATAATAAAACCAGTTTCCGCCTGGGTAGCGATAGATGTAAACACAGCTAAAATATCCAAGGTGTCGCGGAAAACTTCGGCAGCATTCATCTGCACCATGCGCAGCTCACCAAAGGCGCGAGGCTGCTCACTGTCCCATTCGGGATAATGGGCCATAGTCATGGAAAAGGGCACCCGCTCTCCCTGCGCCGTCGTACCAAAAACACCGCTGCTGTCGCGGGTCAGTTTGGTAAACACGTAAGGGCTAGGATCGTCGTAATTTGATTTGACGATCAAACCGTGAGCGCACAGAAATATTTGATAGCCTTCGTTACTGTTGATGAGATGCGGGCGCGCCAGGCCGTTCCAAGGCGCCAAACGCGGACGGTAAGAGCCATCGTCAAAGTAGTCCATAACCGGCACATCTTCGCGGAAAAGCTGAGCCACAGTCCACTGGGAATTGGTAAAACGGCGCTCTATATCATCGAATTCTCTAGCTAAAACGCGGGTCATCAGCATGGGGATGGGTTTGCCGTCGTCCAGCGACAGCTGTGCCCAGCGCGAATCGGGAGCTAAGCGCGAGACCACCCGCAAAAAGATGTCCATGCCGAAAATGGTACCCTTGCAGCCTTCGGAAGTCTGGAAAATGTTAAACGGGCATTCGGCGCAAATAGAATCCAAGGTCGGATCGCCGCGCAGCATTTTGTAAATGCGCAGCTCGTCCCAGGCAAAGCGGGGACGCCCGTCGTCGGTGTAGTCGGCAATGCGCTCCTGAAAACTGCGGCAGGGCCGCATAGCTATAGGGATTATGTCTAAAGATATAGTGTGGGATTCAATTTCCATACCGTCTAACCTATGTCAGTGATAAAACTACATTTCTCAATAGCTTTAACTGTGAACTCAATGGCTTTAACTGTTAAGCATTAGCCCTTAAGCGGCAATATCCTTTCACAGTCCTAGCCCAGTCGTTTTGTCCAATAGGTCTGGGGCTGCTCCGCCCAGCTCAGCTATGCCTTGCGCAAAACTAATGGCCCACATTGTTTGCATATACGGTTGCTGTTTTTTGCTAATTAAATAGCGCTAAATTATTTAGTAAGCCAACAATATCGTTAGCTTACTAAACTAAACCCTTGACATACACTTTCAAATAAGCTATTATTTTCTGCTCTACAGAACGAAGAGTACTATAAACACCTATAAGCAGCGCAGACACCATAACTGCCAGCTTCAAAGCCAGCCAGCGCTCCGAATCCTACGGGCTGCCAGTTACGCCAACAGTACGCCGCCTAAATAACGCCTAAAGAGGAAGGGTAACCGCCCGCAAATTAATGAGCAGCCCCGGCCTCAACTCAGCATTAGGAGGCACTCATGACTCAGAAATTTTACTTCGATATTTTGGGCTACATCGCCTCAGCGGTCATTTTGACCTCGTTTACCATGACCTCCACCGTCAGGCTGCGCCTGCTCAATTCCGTGGGGGCTGTACTGAACATCATCTACAGCTACTTAATCGGGGCCTACCCAACCGCTATCTGCAACGCCTGCATTCTCTGCATAAACTTTGTCCAGCTGCGCCGCCTTCTGCACAACCATCAGAACACTTATTCCATCGTGCGCTGCCAGCTGCAGGACAGTGTTTTAAAGGCTTTCGTCGCCAAATACCGCCACGATATAGCCCAGTTCTATCCCCATTTCCGCCTCGATGATCCTCAGCAGAATTTTGCCCGCTTCATCTTCTCCCGCAATGAAATCGTCGGTTTGCAGGTGGGCATCGTCCAAGGCGACACCCTGTGCCTCACCTTAGACTACAGTATCCCCGAATACCGCGACTGCTCGGTCGGGCGCTTCGCCTATGACCACATCAGCAATAAAGGCATTCACCAGGCCTATTTTACCGGCCATAATGAGCGCGTGCGCCGTTACCTGAGCAAAATGGGATTTAAAGCCAAGGGCGATAAACTAGCTTTGCAGATCGCCTGAAGCTAAACGCAGGCCGCATAACAAAGAAAACGCCGAAAGACGCAAATATCTTTCAGCCTTATTTAATCTAACCTTATTAATCACTTGTCCGTTAACCAAAACCTACGCATAATAATTAAAAACTAAGCAACACTAAATTAAACAAAATTTGAACATCTTGCACTCTAGGCGCTCACAGCCCTGCCCAAAAGGCCCTAGGCAGTTACACCCAGGCCGCCTCCCCAACAGACAAGGAAACCGCATAGCGATTGGTAACGTCGGGCAGCACATTAAACTTGCTGCAACGTTTTAGAAAATCTTCAGATATGTTTACTTTGCCGTTAAGGTTCCTGTGTTATAAAAGAACCGTAGCACCCAGCCAGTGCTTATAACGAGAACCAATCCTAATCACATTAAATAGCAATCTACTAGCCACAGATTGTTAAGCAGAAATAACGCAGACCTCTAGGAGGTGCGTTATTTTGCTTTTAAGCGCTTATTGTTAAGCACTTGCTTTTATGCGAGACATGACCGCATCTTCAGGGTGATACATCTTAAGAGATCAATGTCGGCAAGCTATACCTTGTGTTTGCATATCCGCAGCCTGACTACTGGCAGCAAGGTTTCATCGCCACAGATTGCCAACAACGCCTCGCTAAAGAAACATAGCCATATACAGCGGCAGATGCGCCACCCCGTCTTTCATCATAATGTCTTTCTGATACAGAATATAGCTTTCCCCCAGTTTTGATGCGAATTTACGCCTGAACTTATCCAGGGACGAATGCTGCCGGTATGCCGACGACTTTACTTCCACGGGATGAATCTTTCTGCCGTCGGAAATGAGAAAATCTATCTCCATGTGGTTGGCGCGGTTGCGGTTATCGCTACGCGAATAGAAAAACAGCTGATGGCCCCTGCAGCGAAGCATCTGCTCCGCGATATTTTCCATTATCATACCTTCGTTGACGTTCAGCTTATCCCGCAATATGGCGGAATACAATTCATTGTCGGCATACTCATTATCGCGGAAAGCCTGAGTTATCAATAATCCCGTATCCCCCATATAACACTTCTGCGTAGTATGATCGCGGCTCATGGATAAGCCCACCGACGGGTCCGTCGCGTTCAGACAGCGATTGACGATCATCGACTTGCCCAGCCACACAAACGCGTCTTCATAGTCCCGCCCTCTGGCGCTTTCGTTGATATCCGCCAATCTCAATTTCTTTTCTTTCTTGGCCAGCTGACCCGGCAGACTGTCAAACAGTGAAACGACCTTTTGTTCATCGCGGCCGGTATATTTGCCCATATCCTCGCGGTACAGAGACAAAATGCGCTTTTTGACGCGATCTGTTTCCGCAAAATCACGGCTTTCCACATAAGCAACAACCGCCTGAGGCATTCCCCCAACTAGCATATACTTGCGGAATTCGTTCAGCACCTTGCGGTGCAGAGCCTGACCCAGCGCGGCCCGACGCTCGAAACAGCCGCGCAAAAAGGGCACGGTCGCCTCGTCGCCCAGCGCCCAGAGAAATTCCTCAAAATCCATGGGAAACATTTCTAAATGGACTTCTTCCGAAGGAATTAGGATATTCTTGACATTTTGACGCAGAGTAATTAAAGAACCTGTTTCAATATAATCGTAACGCCCGTCGGCGACGAGCTGTTTTATAAGCTGACGCGCTTCGGGAAAAAGCTGAACTTCATCGAACACAATCAGGCTCCGGCGCTTGTGCAAAACAGTTCCGTATATCGCTGCCAGCTTGGCAAAGAATAAATCCAAATCGTAAGCGTCTTCACGGAAACACTGCAGAGTTCCGGGCCGCGGATAAGCAAAATCGATGATGATATGGCTTTGATACTCACGCTTGGCGAACTCGCTGACAATATAGCTTTTGCCTACCCGTCTGGCCCCATCGATCAGCAAAGCCGTTTGGCCGTGATCGCGCGTCTGCCATTTTTTCAGTTCAGAGTATATTTTTCTCTTCATAACGCCCCCCCCCAGCGGCAAGTTCTGCAGCACCTTCTCATGATTCGCTTAACCTGCGTTCACGAAAAAGCAAGTTTTATTTGAGGGCATTATACACGAAAAAGCAAGTTTTATATATACTAGATTTACACGAAAAAGCGAGTTCTATACACGCTGCTTTTACACGAAAAAGCAAAAAAGGCGCATAACGGCGAGCCAATGCACGCTTAACAATTTAGAGGAAGCGCTAATATTGGCAATTAAGCGTAATGCTATTAATCAGCGCTTCCTTAGAGGTGTCATAATGTACCGATAATAAAGCATATTCAGCAGTTAATAGCAATTGCCAAAACTACGTTTTATGCTTATTATCACATAATCAAAGGCTGCCTTAACCAGATTCAAAGTATCACATATAATAAAAGAAGGTGCTGCTGATAGACGGTTTAGCCCTTAAGTGTTGGTATAATAAATAACCGCGACTTCAGGGTGTGGCGGTTATTTTTTTGTCAGCGCACGATCACCGGCGGGATATGGAATTCCGCCACCCGCAGCGCAGTTCCAGCTTCACTAACTGCCTCGTACCGGCGCTGTATCCTCCCGTCCAAACTTTGGGCCAGATGGCAGCTGGCCAAATTGCGTACATCGGCCGGATAGACGTAATATTCCGGGCGAAAACGCTTCTGATACCAGGCCAGCAGCGACCCCAGCGCCTCGCGCCCATAGCCCTGCCCCTGCGCTCCGAGCTTCAGCCAGACGCCGATCTCCGGCACCTCCGCGCCTACCCCATTCAAAGCTATGCAGCCTAAGAATTCCCCATTCTTACGGCTGGAAATAGCCAGCGTTAAATGATCCCCCCGCTGCATAGCCTGTAGAGTATCCAGCACTAAATCGCGGGCTTCGGCTAACGAATAAGGGGCGCGGGGCATCATCCAGCGCGTCACTTCTGCCGTGAAGTTCTGAAATATCGGCATGATCTGGCGCTCTGTCAGCGCTGTATAGACCAATCTTTCCGACATAAAGCCCACGCGCCGCAAATCCAGAGCGGCGAGCGCGACTCCCCGCCCGCTCATAATTTCACTCATAATTGCACCGTCCGGCGCAGGTAATCCAAAAAGGCGGCACAGCCCTCGGCAATATCGTCAAAAGCTTTCTGATAATCGTGAGTATACCAAGGATCGGAAATATCGCGTGGAGCATCGGTAAAGGACAGCAAGGCGCGCACTTTTCCCTGGGGATCGGTTCCGAAGATGCGCATAATATTGCCCTGATTGCGCCCGTCCATAATTAAAATATAATCGTAATCGTTATAGTCGCGGCGGCGGACTTGGCGGGCGCAGTGATGGCCGCAGGGAATGTTATTCTGCTCGAGCATCCTCCGCGCGGGAGGATTGATATTTGAGCCTATTTCTTCCGTGCTGGTGGCAGCGGAAGCGATGACAAACTTATCCTGCAGACCCGCCCGCTGCACCATATCCTTAAATATGTATTCCGCCATGGGACTGCGGCAAATGTTGCCGTGGCAGACAAATAGGATTTTTACCATTTTATTTCTCCTCATTTATGAGCATTTTTTCTTTGGAATCCCTTGTATCTCAAGGCTTTTCAGCCTATCAAAAGGGGCACCTTCAAACGGATGAAGTCCTATCCTTGACAGATTTAATGCAAGAAAGTGTGTTATGAACTGTGTTATGACACGTCTCCGTAACACACACCCTATTCTTCGTCATCATCGTCAGATGCTTCACTGAAGTCGACATCTCCTTCATCTGTATCATCTTCCATCGGAGGCGCGATGATATCAGGTTTCCTCATGTATCCACAGAACTCATACGATCCCGAATGGTTATTCATGAAAGTAAAGAAGTCTTTCTTGATATCGCCTGCTTCCAGATGTGTGTAGACATTCAGCGTAAACTCAATGCTGGAATGTCCCATGATCATCTGCAGCGTCTTCGGACTCATTCCCGCACTGTGTCAACGCCGAACAGAAATTGGACTAAAACGCCGGTCAAAAAATGACCCATACGCCGGTTGTTTCTGTCGCAAAACGCCAAATAATTAATAAATTATTTTAAATATATTTATACGTTTGTTGACTTAGAAACAGCGTATATCAGCATTTGTTTCTGTGTTTTGGTTATTATGGGGACTGCCTGCGAGTGTTCCTCCTTTCAGTCTGTCTTTCAAGCGATACGTATTGCCGCGAATGTTAATTACATACGCATGATGTAATAAGCGGTCAAGCAAAGCTGTTGCCAATACATGATCGCTCAGCAGCTCTCCCCATTCGGTAAAGTGTTTATTACTGGTAATAATTATGCTGCCGCGCTCATACCGTTCCGAAACTAAACGGAAAAACAACTCTGCTTCTTGGCGATTGAGCTGAGAATAGCCTATTTCATCAATAATCAATACTGATGGACGGGTATATACTTTCCAGCGCTGAGTAAAGCGTCCGTGCAGGTGAGCTTTTTGCAAATCTTCAATTAGCCCGGCAAGAGTGCTGTAATACGCCGTCATGCCGGCCTCAACTGCCTTAACGGCTAAACCTATAGCCATGTGTGTTTTACCTACTCCGGGAGGACCTAACAATACGATATTTTCGGCTCTGGCAGCGAAACTTAGAGTAGATAATTCATTGATTTGCTTTTTATCAATGCTGGGCTGGTAATTGAAATCAAATTCATCTAAACGTTTACGGCTGGGCAAATGGGAGAAACGAAATAAAATCTCCTGGCTCCTCCGACGCCGTTCCAAACGTTCAGTCGTTAATAGGTCTGCCAAAAACTGAGCATAGGTGCATTCGTTATGCAAAGCGTGTTCTAAAACAGCATCGAGCTGTGCAGCAGCGGTGTTAAGGCCATTTTCCTGCAATAAAACTCGGGCGGCATCAGCATCCAGCATAGGATCCGGCCTCCATTATTTGTTCGTAAAATCCCAAGTTTCTTTTTTCGACGTGGGATGTGCATTTATACGCATACTGAGTATGCTGAGCAGCTCTTTGATATTCCGTTAAACCGCAATATTGTCCGGGTAAGGGTACTAGTTTACGTTTGTCGTTAGGTATCTTATGCCTGGCAATCGTAGTCTTGGAGATGTCAAGTGCTTTGCTGATTGCATAAGCGCTCTTGCCTTCTAGTGCCATTTCGTTTATCATTATGATTGTCCCATTTTTTAACATATGACCATCCTTAATGTGTGCGTTACTTCAAGGATAATCGTGGTTGAGGAATGGGTCAATTTTATTTCGGCGATTTAGGTCAATTATAGCCCGGCGCTGACAGGCCGGAAGCCGAAAAAGAAAATATGATCTCATAAAAGAAGCAGGACTGCGGCAAATGACAGTCCTGCTTTACACTATTCAAAACTGCGCAAGCAGGGCACAGATGTCCATCTGTGCTACTTGGCAAGCAATGCTCCGATGGATGGTTTTTGTTTTCCATCGGAACGCGCTAGTTGGGATATCCCAAACCCTTAAAATCGCACTTCGTGCGAGCTACGCTTTACAGCTTCATTGTGTATCATTTTGATAACAGAATTGGTGATTCTTCGTTCTTTTCCAACAGGAGTGGTATAGAATCTTTGTTCAATTCCATAAAGTAATAATGTTAGTTCTGCATCTGAATTAGCGCTGAACGATTCATCATTCGCTTTTAGTTTAGAAAGATAGACTGTCTGCCTAATTGATCAGTGCATGAAAAGACCGCCCATCGGTTTGACAGGCGGTCTCAAATGTAATTTCACAATGTTACTATTCTACGTCAAAATCCGTCTGAGATGATTCATCCAGGTAAGATTCGATCTCTGATATTCTTTCTTCCAGATATCCCTTTACGTCTTCACAGCATTTCTTCCCAATCAGGATCCTCTTCGGAAGTTTTCCGCTTTCAATGATACTATACAGAAATGCTGCCGCTTTTGCGGGATCTCCTTCCTGCTTGTGATTATTGGCATCAAGAAAATCCCTTGCCGCGTGAACAGCCGATCCTTCATAAGCTGCCAGCGAAGTTTTTGCATGTTTCATGGAACTGCTGTCTCTGAAATCCGTCCGGAAGGAACCGGGCAGAATGGAAGCCACCTGGATTCCGAATGGAGCCATCTCCATACTGAGCGCTTCCGACAGTCCCACCACCGCATACTTGGAAGAGCAGTAAGCAGAGCTTCCGAGGAACCCCATGGCTCCGGCCTGGGAAGAAACCGTCAGGATCATGCCGCTTCCCTGTTCCCTCATGGTGGGAAGAACGGCTTTCGTTACGTTCGTAACGCCGAAAAAGTTTGTTTCCATCAAGGTCCTGAGTTCTTCATCCGATACTTCCTCAAAGGCACCGCTCATCCCGAAACCGGCATTATTGATCAGCACATCGATCCTGCCGAATTTGCTGATTCCGGCATCAACCGCAGCGGCAACCTCCTCTTTATTTGTAACGTCCATAATGACCGGAAGCACATTTTCGTTTTTCATCAGCGGATCCGAATCATTGACTTTGCGAACCGTGGCAATAACCATATCACCGTTTTTTACCGCTTCTTCCGAAAATGCACGGCCCAGTCCGCGGCCGGCACCCGTGATCATCCACACTCTGTTCATATTTCTTTTCCCTTCCTTATCTTATTCATTGAGCGATGTAAAGAATCCGCCCATCTGTTCATAGTTGATGTTGAAATAACGGCCTTCTTCGCCTTTGTCAAGTGCCCGGATCTGCTCCATTTCCTCATCAGTCAGTTCAAAGTCAAAGATCTCAATATTTTCAAGGATGTGGTCAGGATTGGTGGAACCGGGGACTGCGCACAGGCCTTCCTGCATATGCCAGCGGAGGATGACCTGGACAGTGCTTTTTCCATGTGCGTCCGCGATAGCTGTCAGGGTCTCATTCTGCAGAAGATTCGGATCCGCGTGTCCGATAGGGTACCAACATTCGACCTGCATATCATACTGAGCCGCAAGCGCCCTTGTTTCCTGACGCTGCGCAAAAGGATGGCATTCGATCTGGGTGATCTGCGGACTGATCTCCGCTTCCTCCATAATACGCTTGAACGCATCCATGTAATTATCGAAATTGCTGATACCGATTGCGCGGACTTTTCCGGCTTTGTACGCCTCTTCCAGATCGTGCCATGCGCCCATATAGTCACCGGCAGGATGGTGCAGGTAGATGCAGTCAAGATAATCCAGCTGAAGCCGTTCCAGCATATCATCGATTGCCTTCGCCGTGACACCTTCACCGAATTCGCTGGGCCAAAGCTTGCTGGTCACCCAGATCTCCTCACGGGGAATACCGCTGTCGATGATACCCTGTCCAACGCCGGTCTCGTTAAAATATCCGTGCGCTGTATCGAGATGGCGGTATCCTGCCTGCAGTGCAGCGATGACAGCTTCATGGGAAGTATCGTTCAGAAGCTTTCTGCCGCTTTCGCTGGAATCCCTTTCCAGGCTCTGTATCTGGGTGCCAAGTCCCAGCTGAGGTACCTGGACCCCGTTGCTTAAGGTGATCAGGGGAACCCCGCCAACAGAGGAAATGTTTGATACTGCTGACGATACGTCTTCCGGGACATCGGACCCCGTCTCAGTTTCAGGCGCATCTGTTTCTTCTAATGCTGCCGTTTCTGCAGATGCAGTTTCAGCTCCTGCGGTCTTTCCTTTCTTTCGGAGTCAAAGGCACTGTCTGTCTCTTATCTGACTGTTTTTCCCATTTCATATGCCTGTTTGAAGACAGGACTCTTTTTGATCTCACCAGGCTGATATACGCCAGTCCCATTAGTGTTCATCGTCGACCGATTCGCACCATTCGGTTTTTGCGTTTTCTCCAGGGATCTCCTGTGCAATATGCTGAAACCATGAGTCAGCTGCAGCGCCGTGCCAATGCTTGACGTTCGCGGGGATATTGACTACATCTCCGGGATGCAGCTCTCTCGGTTCTTTGCCCCACTCCTGATACCAGCCGCGTCCATAGACGCAGATCAGCAGCTGACCGCCGCCATTATCCGCATGGTGTATATGCCAGTTATTGCGGCAGCCCGGCTCGAATGTCACGTTAAAGGTCGGCACCTGCTCCATCGTCAGAGGTTTCAGATAGCTTTGCCCGATAAAATACTGTGCAAAGCCGGTATTCGGTTCTCCGATGGGAAATGCAAGATTCGGCTTCGTATCTTCCTCTCCCCAGATCTCCGCGATCATCGGGAAAGTGCTCCACGCCTTCGGCCATCCGCAGTAGAAAGCCAGCTGTGTGGCGATCTCGATTGCCTCTTCCTTGGTCACACCGTGCTCCTTGCCGAGTGCAAGGTGGCTCTTTAGCTGGGGATAGAACCCGGCGGAAAACAGTGCCGCGATTGTGATCATGCTGCGGTCTCTCGGAGAGAGTTCCTTTTCTCTCGACCAGACTTCTCCAAATAGTACATCATCATTCAGTTCTGCAAATTTCGGAGCAAGATCACCCAGACGGTCTCTTCCTGCGGTTTGTTTCTTCATAACCTGTAGATTCCTCCTTATTCGTTTTTCATATTGTGTTCCCAAAATGTCACGGCTCGTTCTAACCAGTCTTCTGCAACAGTGCCTGTTCCAAGTCCGAAGCCATGGGGAAGCCCCTGAAATACCTCGATCATGGCGTCAGTGCCGGTTGAATTGATGGCGTTGATGCGCCGTTCCATCGTCCTGTAGGAAGCGATGCCGTCGCTTGTCCCGACAGCGCTGTAGGTGGGCGGCTCATAGCCTGTCACCTCGGAAAGACCGGTATAGTTCACAATCACGGCTGCAGGACGGGGATAAGCAGCCTCGCCAAAGCTTTCCGTCCCGTAATTACCCAGCCACGCCGCCATTCTGGCTCCTGCTGAGCCTCCCCACAGGGAATAGTCGGACGTATCGACCTCCAGCTCGTCCGCATGTTCAAAGACAAATGCGATGGCCCTTGCCAGGTCCTCACAAGCCGTCTGAGCACCGGGGCGGTAAATCAAAGCAAAGGCATTGAAGCCCATCTTGGAGAGTTCCAGGGCATGCGGAAAGCTGTCGTGCATCGCGCCTACATAGGCAAAACCGCCTCCCGCGTTTACGACAGCGAATTTTGCGCCTGGGTCTCCACGGAAGAAGAACAGACCGGTATCTCTTTTGGCGGGATCAGCTTTCTTTTCGCCTTCTGTATAAATGTCATAAAAGATGGTGTCTCCACTTTCCGCATGATCTCTCATGTAGTTACATATTTCCACCGTCATATCGGGATCTATGTAGTTGTACCAGGTAAGAGACAGATTCCCAAGCGTTGTGCCGCTCATAAATCCATTGTTTACAGGAAAGATCAGTCTGCCATAATCTCCGAAAGCAGAATCATTTTGTACATCGGCTATCCTGGTGTCCTTCGTATAGAAAGCAGCCTGAGCCGCATCGGAATTCGCCAAGTTTTTATCTGACTCCAGGAAAAACAGCGGCAGCGCATTGTAAAGGTATTCCTGAACCGCATCAAAGTCATGATAGCCGCCGTCCTTCTGGTAGAACACATAATGCTCCGGCGTGAACACATCAGAACGCTCCAGCATTTCCTCTGCCATGTTGATAGACTGGCTCTTGACAGCGTCCTGTGTGCCGACGGCGTGATAGATGAAATAGCCGCGCTCGTCAAGGTCGTTATCCTTTACCAGCTGCTCGATGAAGTCCACGTTCCTTTCGATCTGGAAATCTCCATAGGTGCCGTAATACCAGCAGGAGCCGCTCATGGGCAGAAAGTAACGGATATAATCCGTGTCATAGCAGAACTGCAGCCAGGTCGTGACCGAGCCAAGGGAGAATCCGCCGAATGCCCGGTGATCCCTGGATGCCTTCAGATCCGCATCCGAAACAGACTTCGCGTAGGTGTGGAATCTTTCTTCCACCGCCGGCATCAGGTTCTCCTCAAAATCCCGGTGGAACTGCCGGAACTCGGCGATGGAGCTGCTGAAATCTGTATTGCTGTTCTTGTTGTAGAACGTGGCAGAAACGATGATGACCGGCGGAATATCGCCGTTTTCGATCAGGTGATCAAAAACGTTTTTAGTGGATATGTATTCAAAGTATTCGCCTGCGTGCCCGCCCCATCCGTGCATCAGGTAAACGATGTTGTATCGGGTGTCTTCATCGTTTTCGTCATAGCCGTAAGGGGTATAGACATAGGCTGTTTTTGTGATTGCCGTTCCATTTCCAACATAATCCTTTGAATCATAATCCAGCCTGGTCACAGTTCCAGGATGGTCTGATGCGGTCTCATACGAAGACGGAACAGCGGTTGTATATCCTGTTTGTTCAATAGTTTCCTTATTCGCTGATGGGGCATCTTCTGAAGGTTCTTTGGTGTCCTCCGATGATACCTCTGATTCATTTTGTTTAGTTTGCTGCTTCGTCTGGTCTGAAACTCTTGCCCAGGACGCCAGTATGCAGACAACTATCAGCACGAATAGCAGCAGTATTAATCTTTTCATTTATGGCATCCTTTCTTATCCAGCCATTTCAGCCATCCGGCCAGACAGTGACCTATGAAGACGAACTGTCCCATGATCGCCAGATAGTCGACAAAGAAGAAGATCAGCGGTTCGCTGTCATCAAAAAACACGAAATGGGTCCGCAGGAAAAGATATTCTCCGATCTGACGTCTGAAAAAGGCATAGATACCATAGCCTGCAATGCCTGCCGCCAGAAGTCTCGGGATCCATTTGCTTACCGCAGTCTCTTCCTCACAGTTTTTTCGCATGGCGCCGATCATCGTATTCCAGTGCAGTCCCAGGTGCAGAGACATCAGGATGTAATTCAGATAAGCACAGACCAGATGGACGCTTCTGGCTATCGATGCGCCTTTGCTGATCTTTATAAACCGGTACATTTTGATCTGCTCATCGGTAAGGCCTTTGTCCCGGTAGAGCTGTACGAGCTTTTCATAGGTTTCCCGCACGGAGGAGCTGCCGTAATAGCTGTCGTTCTCTCCGGTCACCATATAGATAGGAGGCTTCTCGCCACCAAATCGGGTAGCCAAACAAAACCACGTCATAATCGTCCCAGTTCGGTACTTCCGTAGAAACCAGAGCGATGTCCTGAAGAGAAGCGTCATCATGCTCCTTGTTGACACGGCTTGAGCGATCCCTCCAGTTCAGATCGGCGTCCGAATACGGTTCAGCAGGAACAAGCTCAAAGGTATCCGCGTTCAGCTCGTCCGCGACGAAGCCGGCGACTCTTCCTGTATTGCCCGAAGCAGAGTAATAGAGCACGAGAGTCATTCCAGACGCTGCAGGCTCATTCTGAGGAGCTTCAGCAGTCTTTTGATATCCCAAGCCCTGCACCCACGCGCGGACGTCGCTTTCCGAATCATCCACCTTGCCTCCTCGGATGGACAGGGCATCATCCGATCTTACCGTCGCACCGGCCGCCAGCTTCTCAACCGTCGGCAGCGCGTTCGCGCCGTTCGAGCTGCCCTCATGAGAGAAGTACGGGATGATCGTCTTACCCGAGAAATCATAGCTTTCCAGGAAGGTCCACATGGACATGGGAAGGTCGTACCACCAGACCGGGAATCCGAAGAAAACGGTGTCGTACTGTGTCATCTGCTCTTCTGTGATGTCGATCACGATCTCCGGCCGGACGTCGTTATCCTGTTCGGACTTGGCGCGGTCAGCGGTCTGATTATAGTCTGTGGGGTAAGGATCTTTTGCGGCTACACGATAAAGATCTCCGCCGGTCTCATCGGCGACCCAGTGGGCCATGCTGTCCAGATGGCCGGACCAGGAGAAGTAAACGACAAGGATGCTGTTCCCGGTCGCCTCATTGCCCTTATCCGCGGAAGACTCCGTCGGACTCAAAGGCGTTGTGTTTTCAGGCTGAACCGTATTCGACGGCTCATTGGTATTCGCATTAATCTCTGTATTCTGTGTATTGTTTCCGGAGTTTCCACAGGCTGCCAGAGACAGTATCAGAATCACCGCAAGCAGCGAAGCCAGGATCTTTTTTCATATTTCTGTGAATTCTCATCTGCATTCCAAAAGCACCTCCAGCAGTTCTTCTTTCGTAAACTTCTTCGCGCATCCGCCGGTCAGGACCGTGGAATCCGCGATCGCCTTATAGTCTGTATCTGCCGGGATATCCATCTCGGCAAAGGTGGTCGGTAAGCCGATCTCCCTGATAAAGTCTGCGAGAGCATCGACGAAATCTGCCGCCAGTTCTGCTTCAGTCTTCCCGGCAGGATCGATCCCCCAGACTTCTGTTGCCATTCTGGCAAACTGCCTGTTCGCCTCCGGCATCATGTGTCGGTACAGCGACGGATGCAGGACCGCCAGTCCCTGCCCATGGTTGCAGTCTGTATAGGCGCCAAGCTGATGCTCCAGCATGTGGCACTGGAAGTCGGTAGCTTTTCCGATCTTCAAAATGCCGTTTTCCGCCATGGCTGCAGCCCAGATCAGCTCGCTCCTTGCCCGGATATCGTCCGGGGTTTTCAGCGTGGCCCGAATGTTCCGGATGATGTTTCTCTGGGTTGCCTCATTGATCTCGTCAGAGAGATTCACTTCCCTGGGAGAACCCATGTAGGTCTCCATGCTGTGGGAGAGGGAATCGAAGGTGCCGGAGATCACCTGCTTCATGGGCATTGTCATCGTGTAGGCGGGATCAAGGATCGCAAAGTTGTAGAATGCGCCCCAGAGAGCAGACTTCAGCATCTTTTCCTCGTTGGTGATGACTGCGCCGTTGTTCATCTCAGCTCCGGTTCCGAATGCGGTAACCACTGCGCCCATGGGGATGAATTCTGTCGGCTGCTTGTGATCGGTATACTCCAGCTCCCAGATATCTTTGTCAAGCTTTGCCTGGGCGGAAATGATCTTACAGCAGTCGATGACGGAGCCGCCGCCCACTGCCAGAATGAAGTCGATGTTCTTTTCC
Organism: bacterium; assembly: GCA_030535355.1. Lineage (GTDB taxonomy): Bacteria > Vulcanimicrobiota > Xenobia > Xenobiales > Xenobiaceae > JAFSXO01. The sequence continues at coordinate 16,286 of JAUNIO010000066.1, forward strand.
TTTGCCAGAACAGCGCCTTCCTGCGCCTTGGCATAAGTCGGGTTTGACATGATTCCGGTGAACTCTGTGACCGTCTTCCCGGATTCCGTAAGGATGCCCATCAGTTCATCATAGACGCCGTTCTTCTTAATGGAACCGCCGCCGTAGGCCAGCAGAACGTTTGGACCGACCTTTTCAAGTTCAGCAGGCAGGTTTTTCGCCGCCGCCTTTTCACCAAAGCAGACCTTTACGGGATAGCTGTATATGAATGGATTCATGTTTTCCCCCTGTTTCGTAAAATGCCCAAAGTCCGCCGGAGATCTGATCATCTCCGTGACGGACGTTTGGAGGATAGTTATTTACAGATTCTTCGCAAAGAATGGAAAGATGTAGTCAAAGGCTTCCGATACGAACGGTGCAAGATCATACATATCAAAGTGACTTGCCTCGGGAATGACATGCATTTCTTTATTCACGCCGGGGACGGCTTCGAAAATCTCTGTTGAGGAAGGCCTTGACCAGGCATTCTCACCGCTGATCACGCAGTAAGGTTTCTGCATGCCATTCATGATCTCGGTCACGTTGTATTTGATCAACTCCAGCTGGCTCCAGGCCACGACCTGATTAGACCATCTGGGATGGGTGCCCCGGCTGGAATAATAGTAAGCTGCGCCTTCATCAAATGCTCTGGGCATAAAGTTGAGATATATGAGATTCCCTTCACCCTTGTCATAGGCTTCCTTGGCGGCCTTGACTTCCTCTTCCGGTTTAAAAAAGCCCATCATCGGGGAGGTGGCGATATTGGAAATGGCAGGAACAATGGCTGTGATGGCTTTCAGCCTGGGTTCTTTGACGCCTGCCACGGACATATAAGAACCGGAACCGCAGATGCCGAGGCCCCCGATCCTGTCCTGATCCACATAGGGCAAGCTGTAGAGATAATCGACAGCGCCTTCAATGTCGCTTTCTTTGACTTCGGGAAGCTCCTGTCCGCGCGGCAGTCCTTCGCTCTCTCCGAAGTAGGCTCCGTCAAACACCAGCGTGACATAGCCGGCTTCCGTCAGCCTCTCGGCGTAAACTGACTGCGCCTGCTCCTTTACGGAAAGCATCGGGCCGGTGATAACGATGGCCGGGTAGTTTTTGCTCAGATCGAATCCTTCCGGAAGACGGAGAAGTCCCGCCAGTCTGAGTCCGAGCTCTTTATTCATAAAAACGACTTTCTGAGCATCCATAGTATTTTTCCTTTTCTGCTTCGTTCAATAGCTTCTGTCTTATGTTCAATGCAGGCTTTTCAGCCACTTTTCAACCGCCTTCGCAGGCCCCTTTTCCGCATCACGCATTTCCACCGGCAGACCGGTCAGGACCTTTGCCTTTGGCTCCAGCTTTCGTATCGTATCGTAAGTGCCGCCGTCTCCGGAGCCCATGTGGGTGTTGAAGGGGATGATCGTCTTTCCGCTGAAGTCATATTTGTCAAAGAACGTGTAGATGATCATCGGGAAAGTGTACCACCACATGGGATAGCCAATATAGATCCTGTCATAAGCGTCGATGTCGATCTCGTTCTTGATCGCCGGGCGCTGATCCGCGTCATGCTCTTTCTTCGCCAGGCGGGCCAGGGAATTGTAGTGGTCCCGGTTGCTGTCATAAGGGACGGCCGCTTCGATCTCCTCGATATCAGCGCCGGTCTGCTTTGCAATCTCCTCGGCTACGATCTTTGCAGTGCCATAGACACTGAAATAAACTACCAGTTCTTTTGCCATCTCTTTTGCCTCCTGCCCATTAAAGGTCCGGGCCAAGCTCCATTGTTGCGTACCGAGCGAGCATCTCCGGAGTTCCGTTGTAGTAGCGTACGCCCTTGTCCACCTTTGCGATCTCAGCCATCTCTTCATCGGTCAGGGCAAAGTCGAAAATGTCGAAGTTATCGCGGATGTGCTCCGGATTCCGGGAACCGGGGAAGACGACGTTGCCGCTCTGCACGTGCCAGCGGAGGATGATCTGGACATTGGACTTGCCGTACTTGGCCGCCAGTTTGGCAAACACAGGCTCGTTGATCAGGTTTTTGTCGCCGTGTCCCAGCGGATACCAGGCCATGAGGCCCATGCCGGTCTCGGCAAGAATTGCTTTCAGATCTGTCTGCGGAAAGTAGGGATGGGCTTCCACCTGCACCACATGGGGTTTGATCTCCATGGTCTCGATCGCTTCTTTCAGAAGGTCTTCCGGGAAGTTGGACAGGCCGATGGCCTTGACCTTGCCTTCTTTATAAGCCTTCTCGATGTTCCTGTAGCCCTCGCGCCAGTTGTCGGTGGGCTGATGGAGGAAGAGGAGATCGATATAGTCGGTTCCAAGACGCTCTAGGGTCGCGTCGATCGCCGTTTCTTTTTCATAGACCGTAGGCCAGAGTTTGGTGACAAGGAAGATCTCTTCTCTGGAAACGCCGCTCTTTTTGATCCCGCGGCTGGTGCCCGATTCGTTCATATACCCGTTTGCGGTATCGATGAGCCGCACACCGCTCTTTAAAGCGCTCTCCACTGCTGCTTCCGCCTCTGCCGGGGACATCATAAATACGCCGATTCCTGCCATAGGCATTTTGTTTCCGTTGCTGAGAGTGAAGTATTCCATGATTTGATCTCCTTTCGCTTTCGCGTCATTTATAGGTTGCTTTCCTCTTTCTGTGCCAATTATATGCAGATATCACTTGCAGGTCTACTGCTTCTTGTATATAATGGTATACGTGTTACGAATAGGTTAGGAAGACATAAACATGATCGAGACATACCTGCTGGAACAGTTCGCGGCTTTTGCAAGGTGCGGGACCCTGCTGAAAGCATCTGAGGAGCTGCACATCACGCAGCCGACTCTTTCCCGCTCCATGAAGAAGCTGGAGGATGAACTGGGCGTATCAATCTTTCACCGGGAAAACAGCAAGCTCTCTCTGAATGAGACTGGTAAGGTGGCTGCCGAATATGCGGAGAAAGCCCTGCATGCCAACCAGGATCTGATCGACCATGTGCTGGCACACGACCGGAGCCTCAGGACCGTCAGCATCGGGTCGAGCTCCCCGTTCCCGATCAATGAGCTGATGCCCGCCCTGCAGGAATACCCCTCCGAGAAAGCGATCCTGACGGAGCTGGTCGATACGGACGAACATCTGCTGACGGGGCTGAAGAACCGAAGGTATGACCTTATCATCCTGCATTCCCTCCCAGAAGATAAAGCTCTTTACTGTCAGCGCTACATGGACGAGCATATCTATCTGACCGTGGACGAAAACCACCCCTTTGCCAAAAAGAAAAGCATCTCTTTTGAGGAGATGCGCGGGATGCGTATTCTGGTTTCCGGAAGAATCGGTTTCTGGATGGACATCTGCAAAAAGCATCTATCAGAATCCGACCTGCTCGTTCAGACCAGTTCGGAGGCGCTGGGGGAGCTGATCGAAGCGTCAACCCTCCCGTTTTTCAATTCTGACCGCATGATTGAGATGGGCTATCAGACCCCGGGGAGGGTGCCTGTCCCGATCGGTGACGAAGATGCCCAGGCTACGTACTGGGTGGCCTGCCGAACCTCCGACCAGAACAAGTACAGGGCGATCTTTAACGCAGTACGCAGCTATACGCTGAGACATGGAACAAAGAATAGCCGCTGATAATCAATACGACAGATATAACAAAAAAAGGAGAAGAGTACGGATATAAACTCCGACTTCTTCTCCTTTTCAATATCTCAGTATATTCAAATCATATGAAGAGATATTCCATCTCACCAATAAACTTTGTGAATGTACCGGCAATACTCTGATTCCCCGCAGCTGCAATTTGAAGATATTTCCCTGTGACATACAAACAGTACTTTTATCATATCAAATCTCGATTCTTATTGTTCGTAAGCGTCAACTAAAGGCACGGATTGTCGCGACGCATTAAATATGCCACAATCACAGTGCATAAATCTAGTGCTCCGCGAAATGTACATGTGATTCCATAGACTATATGTAGTTCTATGTAGTCTGTGGAATCTATAAATTTTAAATAATATGAGTGCTAAACAAATTTGCGAAAGATACTTGACGTGTTTATTGCAAAATAAAAGTGCTTAAAGTTGCAAAATAAAAATGCATAGATT
>JAUNIO010000067.1 GCA_030535355.1 bacterium
ATTGTCAAAACGCCGTCTTGCAGGCGGGCGTCCGAACTGCTCGTTCCGAACGCCACAAGATATTAGCACTTTGCAGAGTGCATGTCAAGAGTGTTTGTCATTATTTTTCATTCAGGCCTGACTTTGCCTAGGGCTGCCGCAGGATTAAGAAAACGGACTAGATCAAAACTGCCAGATTAATCTTCCCTAGGCGCATTAATGTCACCAGAATGCAATTCTTCTACGGAGTATCCGAGTTTATTAACGCAGTCTATAATGGCCTGACGGTTAGTAGAAATGCTAATCCAGCGTCCCAGCACTAAGTCCGCTGTCACCTCGTCATCGATAGCCAGCATCGTCAGCTCAGCGAGCACGCTGCTTATATCGCGGCGCCGATTGCTCGCCGGCAAGCGCAGCAGCTCATTAAGGCATTCGCGCACACCGCGCATCCGCTCGGCAAATACAGGTATGCGCATCAGTAAATCCACAGCTTCTTCAGGATTGCTGCGAATAAAAGACTTCGCCAGAACAATGCGGCCTTTAATTCTCATAGAGATATCGCCGATCTTCAGCAAAGCTTCTCTGGCCCGTTCATGCTCGCCTAAAACCAGCCAGGCTTCAACTAAAGTCAGGAAACCTTTATCGCTGGCTATCCCCTTTGAAGTCTGCAGTTCTTGATTGAGACGGTTCAGATAGGCAGTGACCAAACCGCGCTGGCGCACCTCAGTAGCTAAAGTAGCCAACTGCACAATATCTACCGTACCCGCTAATTCTTCAAAAGAAATACTCTCCAGACAAGACATCACTTCCTGAAGCAAGGCACGCGCTTTGTCTTCATTGCCTCCCACACGGGCGGCCACTGCCAACGCCATCAGAGCTTCGCGTTTAGCTACAGGATTTTCTTCATCGTTAGCAGCTTCTTCAGCTTCTTTGCATATCTGATCGGCTTTGTAAACCTCGCCCCAGGCATATTCCTGAATCGCTAAACTGGATAAGGTCTTAGACTGGGTAGAACCTGGCTCCATGGCTCGAGCGACTCCAAGAGCCTGATTCTGCACGCGCCTTGCCCAATCTGCCTCTCCTAACTTGGCCACACCGCCGGCCAAAGCGACCAGCAAACTGGCGCGTACCCGCATGTCAGGAATTTCCTGCGCCGCCTGGATAGAAGAGCTCAAATATTCCAAAGAACGCTCTTCGGACACATTAGCCGAAGCTCCCACCACTAGCGCGGCGCGAACTTCTGTATCCACTCGGGATTTTGCAGGCGCTTCGTAAACTTGTATATAATGATAAGCCAAATTACGGGCTATGCTAGGCTGATTAATGCCCACAGCTACGCTGGACAGCAAGGCCAGCTCATTAGCCTGAGCCGAAGCGTCAGCCACGTGAAATGCTAGAGAAGCCGCCTGATTAAGAACATTCAGCGCTCCCTTAAAATCGCGCGATTCGTGATAAGCCAACGCTAACCATGCCCAGGCGCGCACACGCAAACGAGCATCCTCAAATGTCTCGATTAGAGCGCTGAGACGCTCAAAGACATCCCGCCAGCCTTTCGTTCTAGGATGGCCAGTAATCAATCGAGTTATCGCTACAGTAGCTTTCTGGCGCTCTTCGGGCAAATGAATAGAGACAACTACACCTATAAGCTCTTCGAAAGCCAGAGCAACCCATTCTTCATCGCTGTGCTTGATCAATATTTTGGTAAGCGCTGCGATTGCCCCTGCTTTGCGCGATTCCCAGCGCACACTGCTTACAAGACCAAGAGCTGAGCGGTAAGCTTCGCGAACTGCCGCAAAATGTGCGCCAACATCCTGTTCAGCCTCACCTTTAGAATGATTATCATCAGCGCCCTCACCATCAGCTTCTTTATCATCGGCTTCTTGTTCCTGTTCACCAGTGTCGGAGCTGACAGGAGAACAGCAGGCCTGTTCCAATTTTTCTAACGCCTCGCTGAGGGCTTCGTTCTCACCATATTCACAGGAAACATGATTAATCTCGCTCAGATATTCGCTGCCGTTCGAAGCAGAACCAGCAGTTTCCTCGCTGCCTATTATGTCTACAACTTCCTGAAGACGCTGACTCCAGTGAGCTGCAAAACCATTCTCTGCAAAACCTGAAGCGTAATCAATACCCCGGCGCAGCACTTCCAAACGCTTGTCAGGTTCTAAGGTACGCGTCATACCAATACGCAGCACAACCGCTTCAGCCATATCGCGAGAGACGCAGTTAAACAGCACTGGCAGCACTTCGGCTGCAGAGATAGAACTTAGCAAATCCGCCAAAATAAAGGCTACCAAAGTGCGATCTTCATAAATTATATCCGGCAATACCAATTCACGCGCTTCAGCTAAAATTTGCCGAGCCGTTTCAGTACAGCCTTCACCATTGGCCTGCCAAGCTAGCAAAAGATAAGCTTTTAGCCGCGAGGATTCCGCATGGAGCAAACGCGCTCTTTCCATAGCTAGGTCATAAAGCCCCATATCGGCTAGATCGTGCAGGCCATTTGCAGACTGCATAGCCCGCAGCCGCGGAATGCGCAAACCATAACCTACAATACGGGCCAAATTTTTCTCTTCAATAGCCGCGCGCAGACAGCGTTTCAAGTCCTGCAAAACCGCCGCAATAGACTTAGTATAATTCAGCTTAGCCGCAACGTACGACCCCTCGCCCAGCATATGCAGAGCAGAAAAATCACACCGGCGCGACACTCTGGCTAAACGATCGCAATGATGGCCCAGATAAAACCAGCCGTACATATCGTCCATTTCTTCCCAAGTTGGAAATGTCACCCGGAAATACGTAATGACCTGCTGGTGCACTTTTACCAAATCGCGGCTGTAGTGTTTGGTAACCATTTCACTGAATCGTTTGTTGAACAGACTATAACGCTGCTCCACACAGCGGATTACCGGGGCGATGCGCAGCAGAATACGCCGGACTTTACTAGCTGTCAGCCCTAAAAAATCGGCCAGGCTTACAGCCGGCAGCGGCTCGCCCGCTTCTGCCAGCATACAGAGAACGCTAACGACATCATCCTGTTCCTCCACAGGAGAATCCATGACAACGCTGTCGAGCATAGAAGAATAAACGTCGCGTAGCTGCTGAGGAGAGACATCGAGATCGTGCGCAGCCAGAGTATTATTTTTTATGGCACGCGCTAAACAGCTAGCTACAAAAAAATTGCCTTCAGATTTTGAGACGATATCGCCCACAACTTCGCGGCGGTCCGCGCCCAAATAATCAGTCAGCCAGGCCGCGAGTTCTTCATAATTTTCTTCAGAATGAGAATCGAGACGTACTGGAGCAGCACCGCTGGCCACTAAAGCCTCAGCCTCAGCTCCGGGCCGGGTGGCTACGATCGTAGCCACTTGGTCGATAGAAAAATCCAAGCCCGCAGCGCCGCGGGAATCCATCAGCGCCTGGCCTTCTTCCATACTATCTACTAAGACCAGCAAAGGCTTGTTTTTATTTTTGCGCAGAGTATCAGCTACCAGTTCTGCCATTTCCTGAACAGTACCGGGAACATGCTTATCTTTAATTCCCAGCTGACTGAGCATAGCCGCCCAAAAACCTGCAGGCTGATGCGTTCCCAACGGACGCCGCACCGAGACCAATGGCGATCCAGGGTGTTTTTTTTGGATATCCCGCAAAAATGCGGTTTTGCCCATACCAGGCTCGGCTATTAAAGCTATAAGCGACACTCCATTGCCAATCAGCTCACCTATCCGTTGGTAAAGCGTACCTTTTTCCATATGGTACTGCGGCTGTGACAGCAGAGCTGTCGCCAGCGAAGCTTCTTCAGCAACTTTTGCAATATCAACTTCTGTCATATAGGTATATGCTCCCCTAAACGTCTTTTTCTGGCCATGTTGGGCTTACAGCGTTACAGACGTGAAATTTGTAGCTTTTTCGACAATTTCCCATGCTTATCCTTCGCTGACGTTTCTTTACGTATATGTGTCAGCTTTCCCGTATCGCAGTCTCTGGCAGCGATGCTAACTCCGCTGATGATTTCTTGGCTTAACTTATAAGTCAGCTATATTGCTCTTGACTTCTATGGTGAAAACGTGATTAATTACCATAAAGCTGTTTAGCTATTTGATACTAACGAATTAATATATCGGAGCATACTGTGGATAGCACACGCGTTCTCATTTGGAGCATAGTAATCGTTATTTTTTTAAGCGTATGTTTTGGCGGAGCCTACTATTATTCTCAGAATGAGCTGCCACCGGCCATAGAGCTAACCATAGGCAGCGGAGTGGCCGGCAACAGTCCCACAACCCTGAATGAACCAACAGGCGTAACCGTAGACTTGAGCGGCAATATCTACGTTCTAGACACTCGCAACTGCCAAGTAAAGCGGTTTGACAGCACCGGGAAAATGCTGGACGTCTGGGGCAGCCCAGGATCAGGAGACTCTCAATTTAAAGAAGCTCTGCGCATAGAATTTGCTCCCGATAATACCGTATGGGTAGCTGATACAGGCAATAACCGCCTGCAGCATTTTGATTCCCAAGGCGGCTTTTTAGCTGAAGTCGGTTCGTTAGGCCAAGATGAAGGCCAATTTGCCGCGCCTATCGGTATGGCATTTGACCCTGAAGGCAATCTTTGGGTCTGCGACGCCCGCAACAACCGCCTCCAAAAATTCACGCCTGAAGGGGAATTCTTGGAAAGCTTAGAGTCGTCAGGAACGGTAAAATTCAATCAGCCCTGGGGTATTGATTTCGACCTTCGCGGCAATATTATTGTAGCCAACACCAACGCGCACCAAATTCTCAAGCTTACCCCTGACGGTGAGCTGCTGGCTAAATGGGGTCTGCCCGGCGACAAAGACGGAGAGTTTAAAAAACCTACCGATGTATTAGTTACTTTCGATGACCACATCATCGTTTCCGACACAGGAAATAATCGCCTGCAGACTTTCAACAGTAAAGGAGAATTCGTCAAATCATGGGGTTCTACGGGAAGCAACGCCAATGAACTTCATCGCCCCCAACAGCTCTGCGAAGCAGCTGGCCGTCTGATTTTTATTGCCGACGCTGGCAATAACCGCATCCAAATGTTACATCAGCGCGAGCCTCTTTATTTGTTTGGAGACAAACCCGCCCCTTACCCTTCAGCTAAACATTTTGCTGATGGCGAATCTATGTTAGATGAGGTCAACAGCGAAGCCCCGGCCACAGATAAGAAAAGCAGCGGCAAAGACGGCAAAAAGGCTGAGGGAAAAGACAGCGGCAAAAACAAACCTGAAGCATCCCCAAAAGCCAGCGATAAAAACGCCAAAAAAGATGCAGGCAAAAACGCCGGAAAAGATAAGAATGCAACAAAAGCCAGCGATAAAAAAGACGGACAGTCAACAAAGCAAAAGGCTGATCAAAAGGGCGGCGATAAAAAAAAAATAAATAATTCCCCAGCAACTAAGAGCAAAAACGAGAAACAAGCAGAAGGAGAAAAAAAGCAGAATCAGCAAGCGAGCAATGATAAGGCTAAAACAGCTGCTGAGACCACGAACAAGCAAGAACAGGCTAAAATTGCTGAGGCTTCTACTGTCCCCGCAGAGACAGCGAGACCAAAAGCTATCAAAAAAACTAAAAACAGCGCACAGCAGGCTGCCCAGAAAGAAGACAACACTTCTAACAGCCGTAAAGAACTACCCGATGGAGCTTCTGATTTTTCAGCCGACATAATCTATGATGAAGATGATGATACTCCATCACTCAATAATGATAACGGAATCACGGAGTTTTAATGTCACAGGAAAATTTATCCGAGATTTTGGCCGAATCGTTCTGGAACGGATGGATTCCTTCCGATTTGCCTCAGGACTTTTTACAGGCTTTAGAACTAAGTGCCATGGGGCCGGACGCTTTGGAAGAGATCCGCTATGTGGTCGACAACTGGAATCAATTCTATATAAGCGGTAATAAACTGGGCGCTATCTACCAAATAGAAGGACTGCGCAGTTCGCTTAAACAAGCTCATGAACAGGCTCTGGAAGTTGATCCTCCTCAGCATGAAGCCATAGCATCAATACTATTAGCGCTGCAAGAAGGCCTAAAAGCATTTGTTTGCAGCTGCTCAACGATAATAACGGCTATGGAATGCAACGACTGGGCTATAATGCACCGTGGACTGCATAGCGCCGAAACGGCTGCGCAAACACTAGAGACCGTATATAATGGTACGCGTTATACCAATCAATAAAACGGCATTAACATTTCCCATGTTATTTAGTTAAGACTCAATGTCGTTAACTTAAGGCTCAACGACATTGGAAATGTTAACTCATATACAATTATCGCCACGTTCATGCCTGCGTATAAGCTCGAGCATAACATAAGCTAACCCTCGATTCCCCAACAGTCTTGGGCACCCCCTCTGTCGCAGCCGCGACTTCTCCCCCTCCCATCCTTTAGGGGGAGTCATATAGTTCGCAAGTTAGCTGATCGCTAACTGAATTATATTAATTTAGGGGGGAGTCATAATGTGCCAATGTTATAGTATATTCATCAGTTTATTATAAGCGCCAAGCCTATGTTTGACGCTTACTTTTTAAGTTTAATCCAGACTTTAGGATATTGCCACTATATTTGCAGTTTTTACAGCTTAAGCCAATACCATTTAATTAAGCGAAACACAATTTCTGCACTTACAATTAAATTGAGCGTCGGGTCCGCAAAAGGTGTCTCTGAGCTGGGCGGAGCAGCGCCGGCGCGGAAGCTGGCGCAAGCGATAACTTGTTCGCAGAACACAGACTAAATAACATTAATTAAATGGGAATCAATTTAGTATAGGTCTGTTGAAGGATAACCTAATTATTAGCAGAACGCTGTAAAGCTAAAATATGTATAATAAGCGCCTATCTCTTGCAGTAAGACAAAGCATAGCACAAAGTGCCCACTAGTCAACAGCAGAGATTACTCGGAGGATTTGAGTAAATGAGTAACACTTATGGCCTTTTTACCTCAGAATCGGTTACTGAGGGCCACCCGGACAAAGCAGCTGATCAGATTTCTGACGCCATTCTCGACGCTTTTATGGCAGCAGATCCCCAATCACGCGTTGCCTGCGAAACTTTCTTGCACACAGGATGCGCCCACGTTGCTGGCCAAATCACCTCAAAAGCTTATATTGATATTGCCGATATAGTGCGCAAAACGCTGATCAGTATCGGTTACGATAACCCCGACTACGGTATAGATGGACGTAGCTGCGGTGTGCTTCTGTCAATAGACAGCCAATCGCCCGATATTGCCCAAGGCGTAGATCGCGCTCTGGAAATCCGCGATAACGAGAGCGAAGCTCATGAAGAAGACAGCACAGGTGCTGGAGATCAAGGTATGATGTTCGGTTATGCCTGCAATGAAACTCCAGAGCTTATGCCCCTGCCCATTCAAATGGCCCATGCCCTCTCCTATCAGTTAGCTCAAGTCCGCAAGCAGAAAAAGCTCAGCTATCTGCGCCCCGATGGCAAAACTCAGGTTACTGTGCGCTATGCAGACGGAAAGCCTGTCGCCATTGAGACTATTGTAATTTCAACTCAGCACGATCCTGATGTATCTTTAGAGCAAATTGCCAAAGATATGGTCGAGCACGTCGTATTGCCCATAGTTCCCAGCCAATATATCAAAAAAGACGGAGATAAAATAGTTTCTCCGCGCATTTTGGTCAATCCCACGGGACGCTTTGTGATCGGCGGTCCTCAGGGTGATACTGGCTTAACCGGCCGTAAAATTATTGTCGATACCTATGGCGGTATGGCAGCTCATGGCGGCGGAGCTTTTTCCGGCAAAGACCCTACAAAAGTAGACCGCTCTGCCTGCTATGCAGCCCGCTGGGTAGCCAAAAATCTGGTAGCCGCCGGTTTAGTAGATCGCTGTGAAGTTGCTCTGGCCTATGCTATAGGTGTAGCTGAGCCAATCAGCGTAGCCATTAACACCTACGGCACAGAAAAAATTCCCGTAGAAAAAATTGAAGCGCTTGTTAAGAAACATTTCGATCTGCGTCCTGGCGCTATCATTCGCCAGCTGAATCTGCGCCGGCCTGTTTACCAAGCCTTAGCCGCCTATGGCCATTTTGGGCGCACGTTAGAAGGCGCTACTTGGGAAAAGACGGATAAAGCTGAAATTCTCCGCCAAGAAGCCGGTCTATAGCCTAAAATACAGTTTCTAATTATTAACAGTCAGCGCATAAAGCGCTGGCTGTTAATAATTAGCCCTTCCTACGGAGACTGCCAGCTTTCGGCATCTGAACACATGTACAGCATATGTCAGAATCAGCCCTTGACTTTACGACACATTATGATATAATATCGGCGTCGCGGCGAGGTAGCTCAGTGGTAGAGCTGCGGACTCATAAGCCGTCGGTCGCGAGTTCAAATCTCGCCCTCGCCACCATAAGAGCTCAGTTATTTTTAACTGAGCTTTTTTCGTTTAAGTTAAGCATTGCGTTAATAATTGCTTCTCGAGGATATCGAACTTGCTTTCATCCACAGCCAAAAAACTTCTGCGCCATCTGCAGAGCACAGGGCTTCTTCCCACTGGAGCCAAATGCCTTGTAGCTATTTCCGGCGGCGGCGATTCCACCGCTTTGCTTCACTTGCTCTGCGAACTGCGGCCTATTTTACAGCTGCAGCTCTTTGCAGCTCATCTGCACCACGGGCTGCGCCCGGAAGCGGATGACGACGCTCAGTTTACAGCCAAACTATGCGCCCGGCTGCACGTTCCTCTCATGATGGATAAAAAGGACACCTCAGCTTATGCCCGTTCTCACGATTTATCGCTAGAAGAAGCTGGCAGACATTTGCGTTACCAGCTATTCCGCCGGGCACTGCACAAATTCGGTGCCCACTATCTGGTCACAGCCCACACGGCCAGCGACCAGGCTGAAACTCTGCTCATGCGTCTAATTGTAGGAACAGGCCTGAAAGGCCTCGGAGGGATACGCCCCACGCGCCACTTCGGGCCTTACAACATTGTCCGGCCTTTATTGTCTTTTGAGGGCCGCGAACTGCGGGAATATTTGCGCGAGCACAGCCATTCTTGGTGTGAAGACGCCACCAACCATATTCCCGATGCTCCCCGCACGAAAGTGCGCTGGCAGCTCCTGCCCCTGCTGCAGGCCTGGAATCCTCGCATAATCGCCGCACTCAACAGCTTGAGCGAGCAAGCCCGCGATGATGAAGCTGTTTTGCAGCGCTGCTCCAGGCAGTTAATTAAGTCCGCTCATCAGCACAGCGGCGGCTGGCGCATATCTCTTGCCATGCTGAGCAAATATCCGCCAGCAGTCAGAAAACGCGCCTACCCGCGCTGGGCGAAACAGGGCTGCTCTCTAACTTCCAAACACTTAGCCTCACTTGATCGGCTGATTCAAAAGGGGATAAACCGCTCTCATCTAGATCTCCCCGAGCAATTAAGCGCCGACATCATTGACGGAAACTTGCTTATAGCCCCACACCGCCAAGCGGAAACAAAAAAGGACGTTAGTCCTCTAGCTGTAGAGCTATGTCCCGGACGCCATGAATTTCCAGCATTCAGCTTAACCTTACAGATAAGCCAAGCCCCCTGCAGCCAGCGTCCCCGCCCAACCCAAATATTTCTTAATCCCCAAGCTGTTCAGCACGGTTTATGGCTGCGTTTTCGCAGACCGGGCGATTACTTTTATCCGGCAGGGGGAACGGGCCGCGTTAAGCTAAAAAAATATCTCAATGAGATTAAAATCCCCCAAGAGCAGCGCGACTCTCTCCCTTTACTCTGCTGTGGCAGCGATATAGTCTGGGTCATAGGCCACCGCGCTGACCAGCGCTATTTGGCTTTGCCACAGCAAGCCGATGTCTGGCAGATTGGCCTGGCCGAGTAAAGGAAACAGCATAAAGCGGGACAAAGCGAAATAGCAGCGAATATGTTTAAGTTTTGTGTGATAAAAGAAAGGCCCAAACAACAGTGCAAGACAATCTCATACCTGTCTTAGGACAGACTATTGTATCAGAACAAGCTATACAGGAAAGAGTTGCCGCTTTAGCGGCGCAGATCAGCAGAGATTATGAAGGACGCCCTCTGCACTTGCTCATGGTGCTGCGCGGAGCTGTACCGTTTTTAGTCGATTTAGCGCGCAATCTCGCTCTAGACGTTTCTTTCGATTCTCTAGCGGTGACGCGCACGGCTGACAATCACGTTAAACTGATCAAAGATTTAGATATACCGATAGAAGGCAAAGATATATTGGTTGTCGAGGATATAGTAAACGGCGGCAACACTTTGCATTATATCCTGCAAACTCTTTATTTACGTCACCCGCGCACCATTAAAATATGCACCATGTTTGACCGTCCCCAAAAGCGCACGACTCCCGTAATTCTAGATTACATCGGTATGAAATTAGACGACCGTTTTGTTGTCGGCTATGGCTTAGACTACAAGCAGCGTTATCGCAATTTGCCGGAGATTGTCGAATTAAATTTCGTCAAAAACACCTAATCCTGTGTGTTTGGTCTCTTCCTAAAATTGTTTTCCAAATTAATTAAAAGAGAAGAAAACTAATGTCGCCCAAATTCCGCCAGCTTTTTTATTTCCTGTTCATAGCTATAGTTTTGCTAACTATAATGAACTGGATGAACCCAGAGCAAACCGCCAAAGAGATAAAATACAGCGAATTTGTTCATGCCGTGCAGTCAGGGCAAGTAGCCTCTGTTACCATAAAAGGATCGGATATAAACGGTCTCTTAAAAACCGGGGTTAAACTGATCCCACAAGAGAACGAAAAAGGGCTATTTGTACTCGATCCTAAAACTCTCTCAGCCCCAATTCTTCCCACACAGACAGACAATCCAGCTGCAGGCCCCACCCCCAATACCAGTGAACCTCAACAGACAGCTAACGTCAGCAAGCCCGGCCAAACTCACCAGGAAGCTTTTAAGACCTTTTTCCGCAGCAGCGTTTCCCCTTCGCCAGAATCCGTTTTGCTGGAGCACGGCGTATCGGTTGAAGTACGCGACAGTGAAGGTACCGATTGGTGGTTTATAGCTGTACAGCTCATTCCAACTCTTATCTTGCTATTTATAATGATCACCATTTTGCGGCAGACGACCAACAGCCAAGCCTTTTCTTTTGGCCGCTCACGCCATAAAGCGGTATCTGACAGTCATGTCAAAGTAACCTTTGAAGATGTTGCCGGCGTTGAGGAAGCTAAAGAAGAATTAGCAGAAGTTGTCGACTATCTCAAATATCCCAGTAAATACAAAGCGTTAGGTGCCAGGATTCCCAAAGGCGTGCTGTTGCTGGGGTCTCCCGGAACAGGTAAAACTTTATTGGGAAGAGCCGTAGCAGGCGAAGCCGACGTTCCCTTCTTCTATATCAGCGGTTCCGATTTCGTAGAGATGTTCGTCGGCGTCGGCGCTTCCCGAGTGCGCGATTTATTTGAACAGGCCAAGAAAAATGCTCCCTGCATCGTGTTTATGGACGAGATAGACGCT
Source organism: bacterium (assembly GCA_030535355.1). Classification (GTDB taxonomy): domain Bacteria; phylum Vulcanimicrobiota; class Xenobia; order Xenobiales; family Xenobiaceae; genus JAFSXO01. The sequence goes on from JAUNIO010000067.1 coordinate 11,453, forward strand.
GTCGGGCGCCAGCGCGGCGCCGGTTTAGGCGGCGGGCATGACGAACGGGAACAAACGCTCAATCAGCTTTTAGTTGAAATGGATGGGTTTGATGCCGGCCCTAAATCAGCGACCGTAGTCGTTCTAGCTGCCACCAACCGCCCAGACGTTCTCGATCCGGCTTTGCTGCGTCCTGGACGCTTTGATCGTCAAGTTACCGTAGATAGGCCCGATATTTCTGGCCGTCTGGCAATTCTAAAAGTTCACAGCCGCGGTAAGCCGTTAGCCAGCGATATAGACTTGCAGGAGCTGGCAAAACGAACTTCCGGTTTCTCCGGGGCCGATTTAGAGAACTTGCTCAACGAAGCTGCCCTGTTGGCAGCGCGCAACGAACGCGAAGCCGTAGCTATGGAAGACTGCACAGAAGCTATCGACCGCATTATGATGGGTCCTGAGCGCAAGAGCCGCATAATTGCTCTCAAAGACCGCGAGATTACCGCCTATCACGAAGCTGGGCACGCTCTGGTCGCCAGAGCGCTTCCCCATGCCGATCCAGTGCGCAAAATCACCATTTTACCGCGGGGACAAGCTTTAGGCGTAACATCAATCGCTCCCGACAGCGATCGTTACAACATGACCCGCAATCAGCTGCTGGCCAGTATAACCGTTTTCATGGGCGGGCGAGTGGCTGAAGAGATAATCTTTAAAGATGTAACCACCGGTGCTTCCAACGATATAGAACGCGCCACCGAGATGGCTCGCGACCTAGTATGCCGCTACGGTATGAATGATCGCGTTGGGCCTTTACATTACGGACGTAAACAAAGCCAAGTTTTCTTGGGACGCGATATCGTTGAGAACAAGAACTGCTCTGAAAAAACCGCCCAAATTATCGATGAGGAAATCCACAAAACCGTAACCGAATGTTACGATATGGCTAAAGACATTTTAACTACCAACATAGATCAGCTGCATAAGCTCTGCAATATGCTGATAGAAAAAGAAGTAGTTGAAGCTGCCGAACTCACGGAAGAGTTCGGCCCAGCCGCCCGCGACTTATTGGAAAATGACGTGGAAGCCCCAACAGCGCACGCCGTCTCAGAGCATAATGACGGCGAAGACATTGACCTCAATAAGGAGCTTTTGTCCAATGACTGAGGATGCGAAAGCAGCAGACAGTCCCGCAAAGAATGAAGTTCCCACTGAACAGCTGGCAGCAGAAGAGCTGCGTATAGCTAACCTGCGCCAGCATTTGGGGTATATTATAGCCAATGTGATTGGAGCTTTTTTAATAGCTGTCACTATTGTTGCTTTATTCTTTGGGGAAACGCTAGAGCAGACCTATAACATCCCCCCTTATGCTCCCTCGATGGCTCTGCTACTGGAGATAGGCATGTTATTAGTCTTAGCCTACGCTCAGCAAACGTATTCCAGACGTTTCCGCTGGGGAATGCTGTTAAGCGGTATTCTCACCATACTGGAAGCTGGGATGCTCTTTTATTACGCCAATCCTCACCTATAGCTGCAGTTCTTGACTCCCGCTATTAGGCATATTTTCCAAACAGCACAAGGAACGCCTTACCCCATCGCCTGGAGGTTATATGAATCATCCGCTCGACAAAAATATCCAGCAAGTATTATATACAAAAGAACAGCTGCAGCAGCGTATTGCCGAACTAGGTAAGCAAATATCTGCTGACTACGGAGATGAAGAAATAGTAGCTATCTGCGTTCTCAAAGGCGCAACACCATTCTGTGCCGATCTGATGCGCCATATCACTTCCCCGCTCGTCATCGATTTTATGGCTGCCTCCACTTATGGGGGAACATCCTCATCTTCAGGAGTCGTGCGTTTTCAGAAAGACATAGAAGAAGATGTCTGCGGACGCAATGTGCTATTTATAGAAGATATTATCGATTCTGGCCTCACCCTGCGCTATCTTACAGATCACGTGCGCTTGCGCCACCCCAAGAGCCTAAAAATATGCTGTTTAATGGATAAAACAGTGAAACGCAAGACCGATCTGTACGCGGATTATGTTGGCTTTAATTTAGGCGATCACTTTATCGTCGGTTACGGCTTTGATTATGAGGAAAGCTATCGCAATATGGATTATATCGGCGTAATGAAACCCGAAGCTATACATTCTTAATATACTCTTTTACCCGCATAAAGCACATCTGCCCATAAATTGCTCTCAGCCCTTAAATGGCTGGGCAAAATATTTCAGATGTGCTTTTTCTTAGCCTTTATCTCATTGCAGCGGCTATGATATAAACGGCATTATCATGTCGCCACTTTCTTCAGCACAAGATGTTTCTTGGGGAATTGTAATTTTAGTTTCCGAGACTCTAGCTTTGACCGGCTGCGGTTTTTCCGCGGTACTCCCGGCAGAAGCGGCAGAAGCGGCATCTTTTTTGTTAGCAGTCTCCTTTTTAGATGCGGCGGCAGCGCCTAATTCCAGCACTAAGAAATGCCCCTCAACTCCAAATCGGCGTATTTCAGAGTTAAGGCTGACTGGGACCTTAGGCCAAGGATTAATGGTGATCACATCTTCATCAATAGAGACCACGCCTTTTAGACTTTCTTTGCCGCCGATTTTCTGATTCACTATAGACATAAGCAAGCGACGCAAAAATCCAGGCATAGGTACCATTTCGGCAGCCCAAAAATTCTCAAAAACTACGCGCAGCTTGTTGTTTTTAGCTTCAGGCTTAAGATCGACAGCAAACGGGAACACTAACCCTTTACGCACTTCACCGCGAAGCGTTACACGCTCCCCCGCCATAGAAAAACTTAAATTGCGCATATCAACCGGCAAATTATCGATGGCTTCGCGGGTTTTATCGCAATCCAAAAAGCGGTTAAACATTCCAGCAGCAATCCGCAAAACTAAATGTTCAACCCTTATATTGGCCTTTTGCAACATTTCCGTCTTAGGCAAACTTAAATCCAAGCCCTCTATATACAGCAAGCCTGCGGAAAGAGCTAGGCCATCTAAACGCCCGGCCTTTAGGGCAATATCCTGAAATTCTAAACGCAGACGTACCAATCCAGCCTGACAGTCAAAACTCAGCGAAACATTATCTATCCCTAAACTATTTACGATTTGCTGCACCGTGCCGAGCAGCTTAACTATTTTTGCGCTCATGTAGTTTACCCGTGTTCCTTTGCGGAATGAGAGGCGCTGCTGGTATGCTCGGCAGCTTTTGAGGCCTCAGAAGCAGATGATGAAGCTGTTTCAGGCGCTTTGCTGACCTTTTCAGAAGCTGGCGCTTCCGAGGACGCAGCGGCAGAAGATGTGGTTCCAGCATCTTGGTTAGCTGAACGATCTGCCGTATTTTCCGGAGCAGACCCGCTGGGATTGTCAGTTTTATAAAAACCATGGCCCTTAAAAATAACCCCGCAGGGCGCAATAATTTTATGCAAAGCCTGGGCGTGACAATGAGGACACTCAACTAAAGGAGCATCGCTAGTATGCTGCAGGGCTTCACAAGTCTGTTCACATGCACCGCAGCGATATAAATAAATAGGCATAACCGAATTCTACCCTATCCCTACACTACCATATTATCCCGTAACCGTAAAATATGCTTGTTGCTGTCTTTGCAACACGTTAATGTTTGCGTTATTGCTAATCTAATGGTTAAGTTATTAACCGATTCTTCCTACAGCTTTGGGCACCCCCTCTGTCGCAAGCGACATCTCCCCCTCCCATCCTTTAGGGGGAGTCAGATAGTTTCGCAGGTTAGCTGAACGCTAACTAAATGATATTACCTTTAAGGGGAGTCATAGTGTGCCAATGTGAAAGCATATTCATCAGTTGATAGTAAGCGCCGAAACTACGTTTGACGCCTTACATTATCCCTGAAACATAGGATCGGAAGTGAGCACCAGCTCAATAGAGTTTTTGCTTACCGTTAAAAAATCTACGGAATGCAAAAATGTATCGCCATGCAGACTATAAACTTTAGCATTAGTTACCGCAAAAAATTCTTTAGCGCGCACGTTTAACTCATCGGTCAAACGCGAATCAGCCACTAGATAGATTTCGCCTTCTATGCGGTGATTATTGGTATAAATAATAACTTGTTTGCGATCTTTAGGAATACGGAGCGACATATCGATCTCCTTATAATATCAAAATGCAGGCCCACCGTGTATCACGGCGAGCGCTGCATAGGCATCATTTATTCTGGCTGGACAGAATAAAACCAATCATAAAGCTATTTCGGGTTAACACAATTGGGCACATCATCGCCAGCCGCAAAACACTTAGCAATGCGGGCCGCCTCTAGGCCGGTCACCCGCTCTGCCTGAGCCGTAGAAGCCCCGATGTGATGAGAACCATAGCAATTAGGATGTTTGGCTAAAGCGCAGTCAAAATCAGCGGTCGCTGTTCCGGGTTCGTTGGGAAATACATCTAAACCGCAGCGCAAGCCTTTACTGTCCAAAGCCGCCAGAAGGGCATCGTTATCAACTATGTCAGCACGCGATGTATTGAGCAAAATAGCCTGGGGCTTCATAGCAGCAATAAACTCAGCGTTGATCATTCCGCGAGTAGATTCACAGCTGGGCACGTGTATAGAAATAATATCAGCAGACTTAGCGACATCCATAAGATTTTCGCAGCGCTTAATGCCCATTTCCGCTGCCTTTTCTTCTGTCAGACAAATATCGTACGCGCAGATGTCCACTTCGAAACCGCGCAAGCGCTTAATCAGCTCGGAACCTATGTTTCCGGTTCCCACCAAGCCCACTGTTTTGCCTTTCAAACCGTCAGCCTTGCCAAATTCTTTTTTATTCCATTTGCCAGCGCGCAGCTGAGCTACGCAGTCCGGGATACGGCGTTCGATAGAGAGCAGCAGACCCATGGCCAGCTCTGCTACGGCTACAGAATTCTTGCCCGGACAGTTGGCCACGCGCACATTGTGTTCAGTAGCACAGGCCACATCGATAGTGTTATATCCAGAACCGGCGCGAATAATAAGCCCCAGCTTGGGAGCAGCTTCTATAGCGTCTTTGGTGACCTTAGTGGAACGCACGACCAAGATCTCAACGTCATTGAGATTATGGGGCAGATCATCAGCTGTCAAAGAGGGATTGCTGACAACTTCAGCGCCTGGAATAGCTTCGAAAGCTTCAATAGCCACAGGGCTGATTTTGTCGGCTAAGAGAATTTTCATAACAAAAACCGTCCTAAATATTGTTGCACACACCATGACACAGTTATTCAACGGACTGTGCCGATCATGTTTTCACGAATATAGGCTATATTCCCTGCTATTTTTTGCGCTCGATCAAATGGCGCAGGGCGTCAGGCCGAATAGCGCGCATCTCAGCTTGATCCGCGCTGACTATATCGGAATTGACTAAATCGGCCAGAGATTTCTCCATGGTCTGCATACCGATGTCGCGGCTAGTTTCCAAGACGGAATAAATTTGATATGTGCGATTTTCGCGTATCAGAGAAGTTATGGCTACTGTGCCTAACAGTATCTCGCGGGCAGCTACACGTCCCAGGCCATCCTTGCGCGGAAGCAGAGTTTGGGCCAAAATAGCTTTCAAAGTTCCGGCTAACTGAATACGGGCCTGCGCCTGCCGCTCAGCCGGCAAAGCGCTAATGATACGGTCAATAGCGCCTAAGGCATCGGGACTGTGCAAGCTGGCCAGCACCAAGTGGCCGGTTTCAGCTGCTGTCAGCGCTAATTCAATAGTCTCAGGGTCGCGCATCTCACCTACCAAAATGACGTCGGGGTCTTGGCGTAAGCCGCGTTTCAAAGCATTAGCAAAGGAATTGGTATGACGGCCAATTTCACGCTGGGTAACGATCCCCAAACCGGGCTGCAGAACGAATTCGATAGGGTCTTCAAGGGTCAGCACGTGGCAGGGACGCTCTGCTAAAATTAGATTAGCTAAACAGGCCAGAGTAGTAGATTTACCAGTACCAGTAGGGCCTGTGCACATAATAATTCCCGCTGGGGCCAGCAGCTGCTCTTTAACTTGCCAGGAGAGACCAATCTCTTCAAACGTAGGCACGCGCGTGGGAATTAAGCGCAAGGCTGCTCCCGGGCCTGTACGATCAAAATAGGCATTGAGACGAAAACGGCCCAAGTCTCTGATCTCCAAAGCTAAGTCGAGTTCCAGATTCATTTCCCATTCTTTACGGCGAGAATCTTCCAAAACTGAAAAAATTAACTCGCGCACTTCAAAAGCGGAAAACGATTTATAACCTGGCAGAGGTACCAACTCGCCAACGCGGCGCACCATGGGCGGCATACCAGACTTTAAATGCAAGTCTGAAGCGGAAAGCTGAACAGCAGCCCGCAAAAGCGGTGTAGCGTCAACCGGACCATTAGAAGAAGACGATGATATTTTGGCCACAATGCCTCCGAGACTAAACCTGTTGTTAAAGAACGGTGTTGAACAGCCGAATTCATCTCAAACAACATATAATAGAAATATTGTTAAATATTATAGAAAAGCAGGGAATTTCCCCCTATCTTTTTTCAATGTCATTTAGCTAAGGCTCAATGTCGTTAACTTAAGGCTCAACGGCATTGGAGATGTTAACTCATATACAATTATCGCCACGTTCATGCCTGCGTATAAGCTAGAGCATAACACAAGCTAAACCTCGATTCCCCAACAGTCTTGGGCCCCCCTCTGTCGCAGTCGCGACTTCTCCCCCTCCCATCCTTTAAGGGGAGTTAGATAGTTCGCTAGTTAGCTAATCGCTAACTTAACGGGACTTAGCTAAGGCTTGGTGGCATTATTATTTTAGGGGGATTTAGATAGTTCGCATATTTGCGGATAGATAACTAAAGTCCCTTGATCATTTTTTAGAGCTATATGACGGTTTGCCCACAACAGTGAGCAGCCATACTTAAAACTACGCAGGAATAACGGTTAAGGTAAGGAAATAGATGCTGTATATTTATTTAGTTTAAGTTCGGAGGCATTATATTATGTCACGAGTCCAAGCGCTGGGCATGATTGAGACCAAAGGTTTAGTAGGGGCCATTGAAGCTGCAGACGCTGCGGTAAAAGCAGCAGCAGTAACCCTCGTTAAATACGGCAACGCCCAGGGCGGTTTAGTTTCCGTTCATTTCCGCGGCGATGTTGGCGCAGTGCAAGCGGCTATCGACGCCGGGGCAGCGGCAGCTAGACGTGTCGGCCAGCTGATTGCAGTTAAAGTCATTCCCGCCTTTGCTGAAGATGCCGATGAAGTTTTATTTGAGAACACCCCTGAAGGCAGAATTTAGACTGAGGTTTATAACCGTTCATATTTATACATTTACTTAGCGCAAGAGCTTCGCAATCTACAGCGCAATATAAATAGCCATGAATAAAGAAATCATGGCTATTTATATTGCGCTTATACGTGGTGTTATCATTGACAATCAGCTATAAATTGCAGCCGCATATTACGCACTGACTTAATATTATTGAATACCATTGACGATAAATGCTGCGCAAAACGTTTTCCTGCACACAAACCACAAAGAGGACTTCAAATTATATTAAACACGAGCAGTAACAAGAGTAGCGTGTAAATAGCTATCGACAAATAATATAGCACTTGTCCTGTTTTTTCTAACCACGCCGGAAGCTTTTTAATATTTATTAAAAAATATACCAGCGGCAGCTCATAAAGCACCAAGACTACATTCTTAAAGGGGGTTAACTCAAAGCTCTGAATCAATCTATAAGGCCCAGAGAACAAAATATTGTTTAATTCGCGCAGCAAGTAACACAGTCCCAAGAAGAAGACAGCAAAAAGAATATATTCAATAAAATTATTGGAAGACTTATTCATAAGGCAATTATATTAATTATTTGCTCCAAAAACAATAACTGCTAAGCTTCCTTGAGCCACCCTTAATTCAGCCTGCATAATGCCGGCAGCCCGCTCCCCGGCATATATTTGTACCCAGGCCAAGGCATACCATCGGGTACATCTAGCATCGTGTAATGCCAATGAGATGACTCATTCTCTCCGCATGTTATACAATGCGCCAAATGAGCATAAGCAACCATACAGGATTCTTCCCCTAATAAAAGCACTGCTGTTACATTCGGGGATACGCAGGTATTGCACAGCGCTGCAAACACAATCTATACGCTGTGACGAACAACATAATTGCTATTCTAAATCTCAAAATCGGCAAATATACTGCTATTATCGCTCCGCGAGGAACGCCCTCTGTCGCAGCCGCGACATCTCCTCCTCCCATCCTTTAGGAGGAGTCAGATAGTTTGCAAGTTAGCTGATCGCTAACTAAATGATATTACCTTTAGAGGAAGTCATAATGTACCAATATTAAAGCATATTCAGCAGTTGCTTGTAAGCGTCAAAACTACGTTTGACGCTTACAGCTAAAGCTACCATAGGCAATCGAACAATCCAGACCCCAGGAATCGTCAGTTAACGACTGCTACCAGTCAGAACCTCCCCCATCGGAACCGCCCCAGTCAGAGCCACCCCAGCCAGAACCGC
>JAUNIO010000068.1 GCA_030535355.1 bacterium
TAGCTTGTGTTATGCTCTAGCTTATACGCAGGCATGAACGTGGCGATAATTGTATGTGAGTCAACATTTCCAATGTCATCGAGCCTTAACTAAATGACATTGCCCCTAAATGATGGGAGGGGGAGAAGTCGCGAATGCGACAGAGGGGGAGATGTCGCAAAACGCAGCAAAAAGCGTATTTGACGGTTATTAGAAGATTGATGTATATATCATGTATATAAAGGAGCCGTATGAATAGATTCGTCTGTGCCCTATTAACGGGCATAATGGTGCTGGGAGCGTTTGCTGTGACTCAGGCTGCCTCCCGGGAGGAGATAGCTGCTGTCCGTGTGTCGAAGGAGGGAGAATTTCATTATTGGAATGAGAATTCTCGCGCGATTCGGGAACTCGTCTCTTATGTTAGGGATATAACCAACAAAAATAGTGTTAACTATATACCAGCCGAGGACAGAATTGCGGTCTTCGATTTAGACGGTACGCTGCTCTGTGAAACTGCCCCCTGTTATTTTGAGTGGATGATGTATTTGGAACGGGCGCTTTATGATGAAAGCTATAACCCGAAGGAGGAGGACAGAGAATATGCCCGCGCTATCGAAGCGGAAATTATAGCTGGTCATTTTTCGCAGGATAAAATCCCCCAAGATATGAGTCAGCGCCAGGCCAGGTCTCAGGAAGCTGTTTTTGCCGGTATGACCGAAGCGGAATACGCAGCCTTTGTCCGAAGATTTATGGAGAAACCCGTCAGCGGTCTGAGCGGCCTTAAATATGGGGAAGGCTTTTATCTGCCTATGGTAGAGGTCGTGAGATACCTTCAGGCTCATAATTTTGCGGTGTTCATCGTTTCGGGGACGGACAGGGAACTGCTGAGGATTATATCCTGTGACGTACTGCACATTGAGCCGAAGTGCGTTATCGGCACAGATGTGGAAGTACGGGCTGCGCACCAAGGAAATCGCGACGGTCTCGATTATGTTTACCGGCACGACGATTATCTCGTGCGCGGTCAGCTGATTCAAAAAAACCTCAAGATGAACAAAGTTAATTTGATCGCCAGGGAAATAGGCAAACGGCCGGTGTTAGCTTTTGGCAACAGCGGCGGCGATTCCAGTATGCTTAATTATACGGTCAGCGGCAATAAATACCGCAGTGCTGCTTTCATGATTCTTTGTGACGATCGGGAGCGAGAATTGGGAAGCCAGCTGAAAGCCGATAAGTGCCGGAAGCTGGCCGAGGATAACGGATGGATTCCCGTGTCGATGAAAAACGACTTTCTCACGATCTATGGAAACGCGGTCAAGCGCTGTCTCCCTTGAGATGGGGTTCAGGAATCTGATAATTGGCTGAGCTTGCTAATATCTTGGGTTGGACGCGGCTTCAGCAGCTCCAGGCATTCCTCTTTAAGGCCAGCGATCTGCTCGCATAATTGGGAGATTGTCCGGCCTTCTTTGGCTGCTTCTAGGATGATTTGAGCGATTTGAGCGTGGATAGCGTTTTTCTGCACAGCCAGAACAAAATTGAGTGGATCATCTTCAGCCGAAGGCATATCGCTGCGGGTTTGGATGAGGGGATGCTGCCTGGACTGTTCGCGATACTGCTGCTCGGGCAGGTAGCGGTAACGGCAGAAGAAATCGCCGTGCCAGGTTAAGAAATTGTGAGCTGTGCGGAAGCCGCGCTCGTCATCGCCGAAGTGTTCCAGCATGTAGGCGGCCAGGCGCAGATATACTTCCAGCCGTTCTTCCGGTGTGGGATTGAGATCGCGCTTTTCCTTTAATTCTTGGAATATCCAGGGCTTGATTAAAGCTCCGCGGCCAATCATGATCCCAAAAGCTCCGCTCTGCTGCAGGCGGTCTTCGGCTTCATACCAAGTTAAAATGTCGCCGTTGCCGATGATAGGCACGGAGCGGGCAGCCACCATATTCTTGACCACATCCCAGTCGGCGCAGCCGGTATAGCGCTGCTCGCGGTCGCGTCCGTGGATGGCTATAGCACTGACTCCGGCTTCTTCGGCTAAGGCGCTGGTCTCTAAGTAATTTAGGCGGCTAGCTTTGGGACCGGATCGCAGTTTGACAGTTACGGGAATGTGCAAATTGGAGGCTAGAGCGGAGCAGACTGCGCGTAGGTGCTGGGGGCGCTCCAGCAAACGGGCCCCGCAGCCCTTGCTGAGCGCTTCGCGGATAGGGCAGCCGGCGTTGAGATCGACCCAATCAACGCCCATTTCCTGCGCGGTTAGGGCAGCCTGTACCGCTGCCTCGGGCTGAGCGGCCAGAATCTGAGCGCCGAAGAGCTGCTCGTCTGGGTGTTTGCGCATTAGGGCTATATCGCGGCGCGATCCTTTGGCTAAAGCTGTGGCGAAGACCATCTCCGACATGGTAGCCTGGGTGCCGAAGGCGGAGCATAGACGGCGGAAGGGCAGATTGCTGCCTTTGCTCATAGGAGCGAGAATGACCTTGGCGGTCCAAGGTTGGGACATGAGTAGCCTCCGGATTACAGATAATAAATATCTTTATTCTCAATTTTCCGCTTCAGGCCTATTAAATAGTAAAATAGATATTATCATTTAGTTAGCGATCAGCTAACTTGCGAACTATCTGACTCCCCCTAAAGGATGGGAGGGGGAGAAGTCGCGGCTGCGACAGAGGGGGTGCCCACGACTGTTGGGGAATCGAGGTTTAGCTTATGTTATAGGCTATCTTGTACCCGGGCATAAACGCGGCGATAGTTGTATATGAGTCAACATTACCAATGTCGTTGAGCCTTAAGTTAACGACATTGAGTATTAACTAAATGACATTGGTAAAATAGAAAACCGTTATAATAAAAAAGAATAGCTTATATGATCTTGAACAGTTTAAAGGGAGCGTTGCCCCTATGTAGTTTAGTTAGCGATTAGCTAATTTGTGAACTATCTAACACATTGATGACTTAACAGGGAAATATTATATGGGCAGAGCACGCGAATTTTTGGTAGTAGTATTGTTTTGTCTGGCTGCTATGGCTATAGTTTTTTATCCGGCAGTTTTTCAGGGGCAAGTTATTTATTTAGAAGATGGTGCTGGTTCGGATTCCTTGGATCTCAATATACCGCGACGGTATTTAGCGGCGCAGTGCTTAAAAAAATATGCTGAGTTTCCTCTTTGGGAACCTAGGATTGGCTGTGGTGCTCCTTTATTTGCGGAAAGCGAAGCCGGCGTACTACATCCGGCCCTGTTGTTTTTCTTTCAAGATAATTTAACGTTGGCGGCTAATCTTACTATCTTATCAGCTATATTGATTGCCATGCTGGGCAGCTATGCGCTGAGCAGAAGATTAAAACTATCCCCGTTTGCTTCAGGAATAGCTGCGGCTGTTTATGGACTGGGGCCGACTATGCTATATGCTACTCAAGCTCTGAATATCATGCACGTTATTGCTTGGGTGCCAGGCTGTCTGGCTATAATCCACGCTTTGGCAGAGACGGCTGAAAAACGCTACTGGTTTCTGCTGGTTATTGTTTGGACTTTGCAAATTTTCGCCAGCCATTTCGAGGCGTTTGCCATTTGCCAAATATGCTGCTGGCTGTATATAATCTGGTTGCTACTGGGCAAGAATTTTCATTTAGCCTGCCCGCCATCCAGACTGGCTGCCTACTCTCTTTTGGCCCTGATTTTTACTTTATGCTTAGGGTCGGTGCAGATACTGACCACTTATGAATTCACCCAAAAATCGACGCGAGAGGCCGCCATATCCTTAGAAGTCTGTCAAAACAACTCGGCGAACATAAACCGATTGCTGAGCTTTATCGATCCATTTTACCGCACCGAGCGCTATAAGCATTTAGCCAACTATTTGGCCAGATTCTCCCTTATCAATTTTCCTTATCTAGGCCTGCTGCCCTTATTGCTCTGCTTCTGCAGTTTCTCCGCTAGGCGGCGTCGGCTGTCTGTGGGGCTGTGGATAATGGCCATTTTCTTTTTTGTAGTTTCTCTGGGGCCGCGCTGCGGTGTCTACTATCTGCTCTGGCGTTTTGTTCCCTTTATGGATTCATTTCGGTATCCAGTTCGCTTTACCATACCTTTAATATGCCTGCTGTCTGTCATAGCGGCTATAGGTGCCCAGAATATAAGCGATTGGATTGATAATCGTTATAATAAGCGTTTATCTAAACTAATTTTGTCTCTTGTGACGCTCATTATCTGCATCGATGCCTGGTATATTAATGACCAAGTTCAGGGCTATCTGCCGCAGGCATGGAGCAGCCCCCCTAGTGTCTTGCAGAGAATCGAATCTTACCAGCGCATCTATTCCCCTTACAGCTGCTGGAATCAAAGAAAATGCTTAAATAGCAATCCCGTTAACGGAAAACAGCGGCAGAACATGTTTTGGGAGCATCGCAGCCTGATTAGCCCGGGAATGGCACCTCTATGGAATATTGCCGCCCCTGACGATTACATATTTTATGGGCTAGGCATTGTCCTGAAAAATGCTTCGGACATGCAAACTGTATTGCATGTCATAGCAGAGCATTTACTGGAAGCTGATGCCAAGGAGACCGCGTTATTAGCGCCGCGCTTTGCGGATTGGCTGCGCTTGTTAGGTATTACGCATTTAATCACTCCTCTGCCGCTGCCGGACAGCTGGCCTAAATCGGAGTTCATCAGCATCCAAAGCGCTCCTATTCAAGAAATATCGGGTGAAAATGTCTATATATACGCCCTTGCCCGGCCTCTCAATAAAGTGCGCTTAGTGCCCGTTTTGCAAAAGGGAACGCCCGCCAACAGTATCGATATAGAGAAAATTGCTGAAATACATGAAGAAAACGCTTTGTATGAACCAGATATTGCTAACCCTGCCAGCATAGGAACTGTTAGGATTGAGCTAGAGACAAATCACAAGCTAATAATCAACACTTCCTGCGGCCAAAACGCTTATCTGGTGATAAGCAATACTTACGATCCCAATTGGCAGGCGGCCATAGATGGCCAGCCCGCTTTGGTGGAACGCACCGATTTAACTTTGCAGAGTGTAGCTGTGCCCCAAGGAGAGCATCGCATTGAGCTGCGCTATATTTCTCCGGCCTTTGAAACGGGCTGGAAGATTAGTTTAACGGCGCTCATTTTGCTCATATTCGCAGCTTTGTATGCTCTGGCAAAAGCTAAGACTCTGCAAAAACAGGATGATAGGGATGTTAAAGCCTGACGGTTTACCTTATATAAACCAAAAACCATTATGCTATACTCACGCAATGATCCACACAGTAAGGCCTGATTATGAGACAATTGATGTTTAGTAAACTGTATGAATTATTAATAGTCTCAGCATTGAGTATTATTATCTTGGCAATAGCTTTTTACCCCGCCGTTTTCCAGGGGCAGATAATATATTTGGAAGATCCGCCGGGCTCCGATTCCTTAGACCTAAACATACCGCGGCGTTATTTGGCGGTACAATCACTGCTTAAATATGGAGAATTTCCGCTCTGGGAACCTAGAATCGGCTGCGGAGCTCCTTTGCTGGCAGAGAGCGAAGCTGGGGTCTTGCATCCTGCGCTTTTGTTCTTTTTTCTTAATAACCTTACTCTGGCCAGTAATCTTACCGTATTGTCTGCGATGCTGATTGCTATGCTGGGCAGTTATGCCTGGTGCCGCTGTTTGCGATTGGAACCTTTTCCGTCTGGTATTGCGGCGTTAGTCTATGGGTTAGGTGTAACGTTTTTGGGGCAGACTCAGGCTTTAAATATAATCCAGCTAATTGCTTTGCTTCCGGTCAGCCTGGCGCTCATTCATTTAGGGTCGGCCAAATCGTCAGCCTTGTTTTGGCTTGGGTTAGCTGCGGTGTGGGCCATGCAGCTGTTTGCTAGCCATTTTGAAACGTTTGCGATCTGTCAGATATGCTGTTGGCTATTTATTATTTGGTACGCTTTTTTTGACAAAGAATTTCGGAGTGTTCCCAGATATAGAATAATCCTCTTTGCATCTGCGGCTTTATTATTAACTGTTTTTCTGGGCGCTATCCAGCTGCTGCCCACGTATGAATTGACTCAGCAGTCCACGCGCGAAACCGAAATACCGCTGGAATGGTTTAAGCATACTTCTACGCCTGCCGAACTTATACGGTTTATTGAGCCGTTTTATCCTCTTGACGAACCAGATCAGGAACCAGTCTTAGAAAAGTTTTATTTAAATAATCTTTATCTAGGGATATTGGCTGTGCTGTTATGCTTATTGGCGTTGGCTTCTAAGCGAAGAAAATTAGCCGTTAGCTTATGGGTAATGGCTATACTGTTTTATCTTATTGCCTTGGGCCCTGATTACGGGCTGTATTATTTGCTGTGGCGCTATGTCCCCTTTATGGGCTCTTTTCGCTTTCCCAACCGTTATGTTATTCCCATGGTCTGTATCTTAGCGGTTTTGGCTGCTTTGGGAGCGCAAAGTCTCAGCGAATGTTTAACAAAGCGTTTTAGCAAACGCGCAGTTAACGCCGTCTTAGCCGCTGTAATTCTCTGTGTCTGTTTTGAACGCATTCAGATCAGCTGGCAGGTGCAGGGTTACTTGCCCAGCACTTGGCACTCCCTTCCCAGTACCGCTAAGGTTATTGCAGACCATCAGCGCATATTCTCACTTTACAGCTATAGAACCAACCTAATCGCTATTCACACCAACCGCTTGACTAAGCAGCAGCGGCAAAACATTATCTGGCGTCATCGCGGTTTGCTGAGTCCGGGAATGGCTCCGCTTTGGGATATTGAAGCGCCCGATGATTATGTGTTTTACGGGGGAGGCATTGTTCTCGCGAGTTCTGCGGATTTTCAAACCGCAATTCATAATTTAGCCAACGTTATACTCCAATTAGAACCGTCACAGATCAACAGCATCGCCCCCAAATACGATGAATGGCTGAAATTGTTTGGCGTTACCCATTTAATATCGCCTATGCCTCTGCCGGACAGCTGGCCAAAATCAGAATTCAGCTGTGTTTCTAGTGTGCCAATAGATGAGATTCCAGGAGAAAAAGTATTCGTCTATGAGCTGGCTAATCCGGTCAAAAAAATACGCTTAGTGCCTGTCCTGCAAGAGAATCCGCCCGCCAATGCGCTTAATTTAGAAGAATTCGCGGGCAAAAATGACGGCGATCTAGTCTCGCTTTTAGGGGCAAATACTTCCGCTTCGCTTTATGAATCCAATTTCTCCCATCCCGCCGATATAGGTCAGGTTGCAATTGATAGCGAAACCAATAACACTCTCGTTATTAAGACTTCCTGCACACAAGACGCTCATCTAATTCTGAGCATGACTTACGATAAGAACTGGCAGGCCACTGTTGATGGCCAGCCGGTGAAAGTTCAGATGACTAATTTAGCTTTGCAAAGCTTACCCGTACCTGCTGGATCTCACCGCATTGAGCTGCGCTATATTTCCCCAGCCTTTGAAATGGGCTGGAAGATCAGCTTGGCTGCGCTGATTGTTTTTTTAATTGCTGTTGTGTGTGCAATAAAATATTCTAACATTCCGCCAGCAGAGGGAAAATCTTGAAGTATGCGTTCATATCGGTAAATTTTTGATAATACAATTTTTTGGTATTTAAAGTGACTGCAAAGTCTTGCTGGTTTAACTCATATATTACTGAGCTCAGTTTTTCCGCAGCTGCGGCGGAAAAACCATTATAATTGTAGTAGGCTAAGGTTATATGCGGGGTCAGCGGGTAGGGACATGCTTTAACCTGTTCAATGGCCTCGTAAAGCTTTTGCAGTTTGTGCCATTCCCCGGCGTTTTCCGGCCGCAGAGCCAGCACCAGGCTGGTATCGACGCAATTAAATATGCAGTTGCTCTTCATGCGGATAGTTTGCGCGGAGAGCAGCTGGCTGCGGATAATTGTCAGAAGCTTGATCTCATTGGCAAATACCTCGGGGGCGATTTCTTCCAGCTTGGATGAAGCGCTTAAATCGTGAAGCGTCATGTGCAGGGTGGCAGGGGATAATTTGGCGCAAAAACATTCAGGGATCTGCTCGTAAAGGGCATTCTGCAGAGCAGAAATTTGGTTTTTGGCATCATCGTCGAGATCGAAAACTGTGGTATCGCCGAAAAAAGCCCTAAAACTGTTGTCGGGCTTTACCTTATGCTTTACTCTTTCGTCGGGGGTAAAATATCCGGGAGCGATGAGTAGCCGTGGCTGCTGATAGGCGGTGCGGTCTAAAAAGCTTTCAAAAGTTTCCATGACAAAATCCTGCAGAGGTTAATATGTGATTGCGCTTAAAACTGGAATTGCCAAAAGCGTCCGCTGCTGTCTTGCTCTGTGAAATGCGTTTCACTATTTCGAAAAAAGCAGGTTCTCTTCCCCCTCTGGTAAAGTATTAAGTTTACATATTACTACCGATTTTAACTTGATAATGCTATCAAGTCGGCTGACAAACAGGAGATCTCATCATGGTTCGAGTTCGTTTCGCTCCCAGTCCTACGGGATATTTACACGTCGGCGGTTTGCGCACCGCGCTGTACAACTGGCTGCTGGCCCGCCGTGAAGGCGGACAGTTCCTGCTGCGCATCGAGGATACCGACCGCACCCGTCTCGTCGAGGGAGCTGTCGAAGCCCTGCTGGACTCCTTGAAATGGGCGGGCATCACCCCTGACGAAGGTGCCTTGGTGGGCGGCCCTTACGGCCCTTACGTGCAGTCTGAGCGCCTGCCCATCTACCGCGAAATGGTGGATAAACTCATCGCCGCCGGCCATGCCTATTACTGCTTCTGCACCCCCGAAGAGCTGGCGGCCCGCCGCGCCGAAAAGGAAGCGCAGGGCGAGTCCACCGCTTACGACCGCCACTGCCGTTCCCTTTCCAAAGAAGAGGTGGAGCGCCGTTTAGGTGCCGGCGAGCCCTACGTGGTGCGCATGATCATCCCAGATGGCCGGGAGATTGTCATCGACGATGTGGTGCGCGGGCAGGTAAGTTTCGATTCTTCTCTGGTCGATGATCAGATTTTGCTTAAATCCGACGGCTTCCCCACCTATCATTTAGCGGCGGTGGTTGATGATCATCTTATGAAGATCACTCATGTCATCCGCGGTGAGGAATGGCTATCTTCAACTCCCAAACACGTTCTGCTCTACGAATATTTTGGCTGGGAACCGCCCAAATTTGCCCACGTGCCTCTGATCATCAACGAATCTGGCAAGAAACTGTCTAAACGGGACGGCGATGTCTCCGTCGAAGCGTATCGCGAAAAAGGCTACCTGCCCGAAGGCCTGCTGAACTTCCTGGCCATGCTGGGCTGGAACCCTGGCGACGAGCGCGAGTTCTTCACCAAAGAGACCCTGGCGGAGTGCTTCTCTCTGGAGCGCGTGCGCAAATCGGGCGCAGTCTTCGATTTCAATAAACTTCTTTATATCAACGGTCTGCACATGCGCACTATTCCTGCCGATAAGCTGGCCGATATGGTGCTGCCCTTTTTCGATAAAGCAGGCTGGGAACGCCCGGAACGCGATTATCTGATCAAGGTTATCGAGGTTATGGCCGAGCGCGCCAATTTGCTGACCGATTACGTCGAGCCTATTCCTTATTTTTATAAAGACCCTACAGAGTACGAAGAGGCCACGGTGAAGAAACGCTGGAAGGCTGCTTCTCACGAATTGCTCAGCGGCTGGGCTGATGAAATGAAAAATATGGAAGAATTTACCCCTGAAGCCTTGGAAGCGAGTTTGCGCGCTTATGCCGAAAGCCATGGAGTAGGGGCGGGGCAGCTGATTCATCCCACCCGTTTGGCTATTACCGGTGTGGGCAACGGTCCCAGTCTTTTCCATATGATGGAAGTCTTAGGGAAAGACACTTGTCTGCGCCGTATTGAAGCGGCTCTGAAAGTACTGGCGTAAACCATGGCAGAACGTCGCGTTTTGGCCCTGGATTTCGATGGGGTATTTTGGAACAGCGTGCGCGAATGTTATGAAGTAGCTCTGGAGGCTTGGGAGGAAGCGGGTATGCCCCCGTTTGCTCAGCCTTATGAGCGCTTTCGCGATGGGCGCTGGCTGGTGCGGGCTGGGCGTGATTTTGGCACGCTGATGCGTTTGCTGGAAGCTGATCCCCAGCTCGACATTTTAGAGTATACTCCTGAGCAGTTTGCTGAGGCGGGAAGGCAGCATCCAGAATGGCTGAAGAGATATGGGGAATGCTTTGGGCGCATACGCTCGCAGTATCGTTTGGAGCGCGAGGCTTATTGGCGCAGTCTGCAGCAGCCTTTTCAGGCAGTGCTCGATGCTTTGCCTGCCTGGAGGGAACGATTTGTTGAAGTGGCTGTGGCAACCACAAAAGATTCCGAATCTACGCGGGCTTTGCTGGATCAAGCTGGTTTAGATATTCCCGTGTACGGGCTTGAAGTGGGAACGGACAAAAGCAGACACATGCAGCTGCTCATCGATAAATACGAGGTAGAACCGCACAGCGTATATTTCATCGATGATTTGCTGATAAATTTGCTTGATGCTTCCAAAGCCGGAGTGCGCGGGCATTTGGCGCTTTGGGGGTATAACAATGAGGCCAGCCGTAAAAAAGCGCAGGAATTGGGCTTCGTATTATTAGCCGAGGAAGATTTGCCTTTTTTGGGCACTGACTAGCCAGCGCGTGAAACTGCGCAGGGGAGGGAATAATGAACAAGGATCCCAATATTTGGAAAGTCTGCGCTTTGTGCCGCCATTGTCATACTACGGACAGTGGCCGGGAAATTCCGGAGTTAATCGATTCAGAATACATCGTATTTCGCTGCGATTATTATGAGGCGTTTACCCGCGAAGATTATCTCATGATTCCTGTAGATGAAGAAATCAATACGGAAAGGCCTAAGGTCTGTCCTCATTGGGAAGCTTGCGACGAAGAGGATGAGGCGGACAGGGAGTAGGCCGGCATAAGGGATAGCGAGGACAAACGCGTGAGATAAACCAGGCTTTAGGCAGGTATGAATTTAATAATAGTTGTATATAATGTTAAATCTATATATCATTGAGGCGTTGCTCCTATTGCCTAAGTCTGGTTTGATGAAGTTGCAATTATAATAAGGTGAAGCTGTTACGAGGTTAGACTGCTGTGAGTTCTTTTATTGAGCGTTTGGAAGATGCCGAAGTCATAGGAGAGCACAGCTGGCGTTTGTCCGATGGTGCCTTTGTGCATGAGCTTACGGGGGTTTCCGTTAGCTGGGCTCGCCAGCGTTTACAGGAATTGCGCAAATTCCAAAAAAAGGCGGGCCGGCTCATAATCGTTCCGGAAAAACTCATCAGCGAAGAGAACCGTCTGTTTTACAAGCGTTCTTGGGCGGAAGGTGAGCCGCTTCGGCCTATCATCGATGACGATATGGTTGAGCGTTTGCTGACTTTTGTGGCTTCTCTGCCGCCTGGACTTATCGTATACGATTTGCGCCCTGGGCATATCATCGATACCCCCGACGGTCTATGTTTGGCGGATCCGGGTTTTTCCCTTAAAGGTACTGCGCCTTATGCCTCTCCGGAACAGTATGGGCGCGGCGAGATAACGCCGGCTATAGGTTATTACCAACTGGGAGCGACGCTGCTGCATCTGTTATCTGGGCAGCCTCCGCAAGATGCTATGACTTTGCTGATTCCCCGCATTGAACCGCCCCTTATAGAGCAGTATCCCAGCACTTTGGCTAAGCGTTTCCGTCAGCTTTTGGAGGCTCAGGGCAGCAGCCGTCCTACGCCTCAGGATTTGCTGAAAGAGTTTAAGGCGTGGCGAGCTTTTCGCAGTGAAACTGCAGGCGAAAAAGACCGGGAAGCTATCAAAGCGGAGCACGAGCGCACGGTTTGGGACGAAAAAACTGAAGACAGCGAGCTAATAGGTGACACGCTCACAGGTTTAGTTAACGCTAAGACCCAAAAAATCGGAAAAAGTTTTCGCCATACTTATCAGGAATTCTGCCGCCGCCATGATACTGCGGTAACTATGTTTGGCATTCCGCTGGCGCTATCTGTGTTCTTGGGGTTGTTTCTGTGGGCGGAGGGGGAGAATCTGGCCAAAGCTGTCGGTGTCGAACTGTCAGCTAAAACGA
This sequence comes from bacterium, assembly GCA_030535355.1. Classification (GTDB taxonomy): domain Bacteria; phylum Vulcanimicrobiota; class Xenobia; order Xenobiales; family Xenobiaceae; genus JAFSXO01. The sequence goes on from JAUNIO010000068.1 coordinate 12,017, forward strand.
AGAAGTCATCCGCAACAGTTAGCCGTTTCCCTGCCGATAAGGCCTTGCCGCAATCTTGGACCTGCGATGTGGATGGCTCGCGGATGATTCTCATTCCCGCTGGCCCTTATTATGAGGGTCCCGCTCCGGAAGACGGAGTGGGAGCAGAGCCGATGATTACAACTTTGCCCGCTTTTTATATCGACCGTTTTGAAGTGACTAATCGGCAGTTTATCCGTTTTGTGGAGAGTACTGGTTACAAATCCGAAGGTATTTGGCGCAAATATGCCACCCCGGACCGTTTAGACCATCCTGTTATCTGCGTTTCCTGGCATGATGCTCAGGCATATGCAGCTTGGGCGGGCAAGCGTTTGCCTACTGCTGAAGAGTGGGAAAAAGCTGCCCGGGGCGGAGATGCCCGCCGCTTTCCCTGGGGTAATTCTTGGAATCCCAATTATTTGAATTGTTTTGATTCTAATATGGGCAATACAGCGCCTGTTGGTTCGTATCCTCAAGGGGCTTCGCCTTATGGAGTTGAGGACATGGCCGGCAATGTTTGGGAGTGGGTAGATTCGTGGTTTATCCCCAGCGGCAGCGATAGTTCACTGCCTATGCTGCGCCAGATACGCGGCGGTTCGCGCAGCGACAAAGCTGAGGATTGCTTAATTGTGGCCCGTCGGGGAGTCTTTCCAGAAAATGGGCGTTTAGTAAATTCTGGTTTTCGCTGCGTCGTCGATCCTGATCATCCCGGAGTTAAGGGGGAAGGAAATTTTGTACAGCTGCCTTCTTTGCCTCCGGGAACAGGCTACGACCGCTCGCATTTGCCTGAACCAGAGCCTTCACCCTCTCCAAGTCCTCAACTGGCGGAGCAGGCTTCCCCAGAGCAGCCAGATTTAGGCGGATCATATACAGGAGGATCGTATTTCGGCGGCAGTGGTGTTTATGGTGGGGGAGCCAGCGGCGATAATTATGGCAATACTTATCCAGATATCCCTGTAGCAGACACTAGCGCGTCAAGAGAAGGATACTATGATCCTTCGTTTGGTGAGGCTTCAGCGGGAACGAGTGCAGCGGCATCGTCAGCGCCGAGGCCTTCTGGCGGTTCAGCTCCTGATCCGTATGTGGAAATAGCTCCTTTCCCAGACAATAGTGCGCCTCAGCTGCCGCAGAGTACGATGAAAATGTCCAGCCAGTACACCGATCCCAACGATAAAGAGCTGACAGGAGACTTTTAATTAGATTTAAAAGGGTCGGGATAAAGAGGTGAAATGCCGCTGTAGCGGCATTTCACATTTTCATTGTAACACTCGATTATATTAGAGCAGCATATATCTCCGGGTTGCCCCTTATCGTAAGCGCTGTGGTAATCGGGATAGATAATAATTACTTGGACTTTTTTGTCTTTGATAGTGCAGTAGCGCTCTTCAGGCTCTTGGGCTACGCGGCGCTCTTTAACGGCTTCTTTATGCTTATGTTTTACGTGAACTGCTACTTTCATAATTTTCTACTTTCTCTATGGTTCTATACTCACCCTTTATAAAGATTTGTTTATAAAAGCGCTGGCTTGGGCTTTGGCCAATTCATCGCATCTTTCATTGAAAGAGTGCCCAGCATGAGCTTTGACGTGGTGCCAATGAATTGTATGGGGAGCGGCTGCCTGCAAAAGTTCTTTCCAGAGCTCGATGTTCTCCACCGGCCTTTTGTCGGCTTTGAGCCAGCCTCGGCGCTGCCAGCTATCTAACCAGCCTTTGGTGAAGGCGTTAAGCAAATAGGAAGAATCTGTGTGCAGATCCACTTCTACAGGACGCTGCAGGGCCAGCAGACCTCGAATCGCAGCGGTAATTTCCATGCGGTTGTTGGTGGTATGGGGATCGCCTCCGCTTATTTCTTTGGAAGTGCCGGTGCGGTTATGCACTAGAATAGCCGCCCATCCCCCGGGACCGGGGTTGCCTAGGCAGGAACCGTCTGTATAAATGGTTACTTTGGTGAGAGCGCTCATATTTTATGACTTATTAAAGCGTATTAAAGCGTGTTAATTCCTGCGCTTGGAATGACGTCGCGGCGCTATCGAGCGCAGGAGTTCAATGGATTCTGCTAGGGCGTTAATAGTTTGGGTAATTTCGTCTGGGGTGTTTTCATAGCCAATGCTTATGCGCAGATTGCCGCGAGTGAGAGGGCTGGGCAATCCCAGGGCTTTTAGAACATGTGATCCCCCGGATTGGCTGCTGGTGCAGGCAGCGCCTGCTGAGGCGCAGATGCCCCGGCGGTCTAACTGAATGACCAGGGATTCTCCTTCGATGTCTTTGATCACAAAACTGGCTGTGCCGGGCAGCCGTTCGGTGCGGGAACCGGTGACGATAACCCCAGAAATTTTGGCCAGTACGCCTTCAATTAGCTGTTCGCGCAATGCGGTTAAATGGCGGCGTTTTTCTTCGCCGTTTTCATTGACCAGGGTTAGGGCCATCGCTAAGCCTACAATGCCGGGGACGTTTTCAGTGCCGGAGCGCAGGCCTTTTTCCTGCCCTCCTCCAAAGATGACGGGGGAAGGGTGGCAGCCTTGGCGCAGATAAAGGGCGCCTACGCCTTTGGGACCGTAAAATTTGTGGGCGGAAATGCTCAGAGCATCTACCCCTAATGCCTGTACGTCTAATTGCATGGCGCTGGCCGCCTGTACGGCATCGGTGTGCAGATAGATGCCGCGGGGGCGTGTTAAATCGGAAATGGCTGCTAAAGGCTGAATAGTGCCGATTTCGTTATTAGCTAACATTACGGACACCAGCGTGGTCTCTTTGGTGATGGCTTGGGCGATAGTCTCTACAGATACGATACCTTCTTTATTTACGGGGAGATATGTGACTTTAAAACCCTCGCGTTCAAGTTCTTGAAAGCAGTTTAATACGGCATGGTGCTCTATGCGGGTGGTGATTAAGTGCCGGCCCACTTCTGCGCGGGCGCGGGCGATGCCCATGATGGCCAGGTTATCGGCTTCTGTGCCGCTGGCGGTAAAGGTAATCTCAGCACCCTGAGTAGCGTTGATGGCTTTAGCAACATCGGCGCGGGCTTTATTGACGGCTTTCCGCGACTGTAGGGATAAACCGTAGATGTTGGATGGATTGCCGTAAAGCTCTGTAAAGTAGGGTAGCATTGCCTGCACTGCTTCAGGGGCGCAGGCTGTAGTGGCAGCGTGGTCTAAGTAAATCATTTGCCCATTATAGCACAATTATTTGTAAAAACCTTGCTATAGAGAACCAGAAGGTTTGAGACAGATGGGGCGGGGCCGAGGGCCTCGGGAAGCCGATTCTATCGGGGCTGAGGACCGATTTTATGCCCGAGCCGTGCGACACTTTAAACGACGTTGTTCTGTTGGGCAATGTCATTTAGTTAAGGCTCAATGACATTGGAAATGTTGACTCATATACGACTATCGTTGCGTTTATGCCCGGGTACAAGCTAGCCTATAACATAAGCTAAACCTCGATTCCCCAACAGTTTTGGGCACCCCCTCTGTCGCAGTCGCGACTCCCCCCCTCCCATCCTTTAGGGGGAGTCATATAGTTCGCAAGTTAGCTAATCGCTAACTTAACGGGACTGCTCTATTGGGGAATAGTGCTTGCTTATCGTTCGGTATGCTAAAGCCTCGCTGACTTCGTTTAGGGTGATGGCTTCTTGTCCTTTGAGATCGGCAATAGTGCGGGCTACTCGGGCAATACTGCTGAAAACTCGCGCTGAAAAAGCCAAGTGTTTAGCAGCCTGCTGCAGAAAGTGAGCGCTTTCCCGATCATACTGGCAATAACGTTTAATTTGCGCGGGTGTCAGCTGTTCGTTATAGAAACCACGTTCTTCCTGTATGCGGCGAGCTTGTTGGACACGGTGGGCTACAGTGGCTGAATTCTCTGCTTTTTCGCTGGACATTAGCTCTTCAGGACGGGGTCTGGACAGCCTCACTTGCAAAGCTATGCGATCGAGTATTGGCTCTGAAATACGGTGATAATATTTTTCTCGCTGTCGCGGGGTGCACAGACATTCTCGTTCGCTATCGCCGAAATATCCACAGTGACAGGGATTCATAGCAGCTACTAAGGTAAAACGGCAGGGATAAGTTATGTGAAATTTGGCCCTAGCTATTTCCACTTGGCCGCATTCTAAGGGAGCGCGCAGGGCTTCCAAACATTCGCGTCTGAATTCGGGGAATTCGTCCATAAACAGTACACCATGGTGCGCTTGGCTGATTTCTCCTGGTGAATAGCTGCCCATTAATCCCGCTAAGGTGATATTAGTGCCTGGCGATCTAAAAGGGGGACGGCGGCTAAGCGAGGGAATTGACGAGCTATGGACGGTGCTGTGAATAGCGGTAACCTCTAGCGACTGCTCTTCGTTTAACGGCGGCAGTATTGTAGGCAGGCAGCGGGCTAACAGAGTTTTTCCCGATCCCGGCGGGCCTATGAAGAGCAAATGATGGCATCCTGCGGCACAGAGCTCTAAAGCCCGGCGGGCTAAGTGCTGACCGTGGACCATCTCTAAATCCGGCGCTTCTAACCAGTAATTCTCGTTCTCGTGCATGTTGCTTTCAGAGGATTGCGGCGGTGTTATGCAATATGATAGCTGGTGACTTTTCTCAGAATTGAGTAAGCAGTCAATAGCCTCATTCAGGTGTTTTACGGGGATTATTGCCAGATCGCTTAGTATGGAAGCCTCGGGATAATTAGCCCAGGGAATGATAACTTTGGCTAATCCCATTTTTTTTGCGGCAATCAAAGAGGGTAAGACGCCGCGCACGGGACGCACTTCTCCGGACATGGCTAGTTCGCCTAAAACCATGAGGCGATCGAGGTGTTTAGTCTGTAGTTGAGTTGCGTTACTAGCGGCTAAAATTCCCAAAGCTATAGCTAAGTCAAAGTGTGGGCCTTCTTTGCGAATATCCCCTGGAGCTAGGTTGACAGTTGTACGGCCTAACGGCAGCTGGTAACCAGAATTGCGCAAAGCTCCCCATACGCGTTCTCGCGATTCCGTAGCTCCGGCATCGGGAAGCCCTACCATGGAATAGCGGGGCAGGCCGTTAGCAATGTCAATTTCTAAGCGCACAGGTAAGGCGGTGACTCCGAGAATGGTTGTACTATTAAGACTGGCTAACATGATGGCAAAAGCTCCTTTGCATTTATGATCCGTTAAGCGTGATATAGACTGTTTGGCGGTTGCCCGTCTGCAAATCCTTTTGTGAGCCATTCACGTTTTATGGTAATATAATACTATGTTTGTGGTTCGGTACGAGCGATCTGTAATAAGAAGTCAGGAGCGCTTGTTTTTGCCGCGCTTATCTCATTGGGATTGCGCGGGAAAGCGACATGCTCAAATTCCCAGAATTATCAAAAGCGGACAAAGCGTCGTTGCTGTTTCTCTGATCCATTTGCTGGCGAAATATTGTAAAGGGGAATTATAGGTGGCGTGTAGGGTCAGATTAGTGTGAATATCCGAATATGCGCCTTATATAGTGACTTTTTGACAATGACCAAGCGCCGAGTAAATCCAGAGTCAGTTTTCCCGTGATAATAATCGCCAATTGGGCGAGAAAAGGCTGGCCGGATACTAATTTTTGCCAAGGAAATAGATTCAGTTCGATTATGTGCATGCCTAGAACTAACAAACTATAGCGCCCGAGATAAGCGAGAGTCTTATGTAATTTGTCGGTATAGTTTGCAATAAGACACGATATTATTATGACGCTGGCACAGGCGCAAAAAGAGTTAAAGATGTCAATAGCGCCCCGTCCGACGTCGCAATGCACTAACCAAAAAGATTGAAAATCTCTTATAAAGAACATCCAGGCCGTGAAGGCACATACAGTTCCAAATATTCTTGTCTCGTGGGAAAAAATGGTGGCGTTGTCTTTGATCTGGCGCAAGAGCCAACCTATATACATAAAAAGTGCGGCGCATGCGCCCGCTTGGATGCTGAGGGGAAACCAAAACAGAGTTCGGGAAAAATATCCGCATATAAATATACCGATTATAAAACCGATCCGGATTACACTTTTATAATTTAACGATATTCTCAGCAATAGGCTGCCCCAAAAGAGAGCCCAGAGAAACCAGATAGCGCCAATAGCTCGAATATAAAAAGGAGAGGTGTACGTATCTCCTGAGGCATAGAGCGCGGCGTATGTCCAGGCTTGGAAATATAGCGTAGCAGAGCCTACTAAGGCTCCGTCTAGAGTCGCTAGGACGATCATTATCAAGCATAAGACGTAATAGGGCTGTAATAGAGTGCGCGCTTTGTCTTTTATAAATGAAGAAACATTTTTTTTGTCGCTGACGAAATATCCGGCGATAAAATAGAAGATAGGTATGTGAAATGTATAGACTATTCTATTAATTTCTGGGATACCTAAATGCCCTAGAATAACGCAAATAATGGCGATTCCTTTGGCTATGTCGATCGACTCGATCCTTTTGGGTGATTCTGTTTCCGCTACTATAGTCATAACTTAACATTCCATTCCTAACATGATAGTTTGACTATGTCAAGAACGAGACTGTTGGAGATGTAGTTCGTTTTTTTGTTTGCCTAGCATGGTGCCGGCTATCCATAATGATTCCTCAGGGCATCTGTTGAAAATGTGTAAATCACCGTAATGCTTCCTAGTCTGCGGCGCTGTTCTCTCAGAAGCGTAATGCTTTGGCTTGCGTTTGCGGAGGCGTTCGCTAATCGTAAATTGATGCTTGACATATTTAATTGAAAGTGCTATTATCTCCTGGCGTTCGGGACAAGGTTCTGAACGGTCGCCTTCTCGGAAGGCGGTTTTGACAACAGCAGAGCGATTTTATTTACTTAAGAATTTTCTTAAGAGCTTGTGTAAGTGCCCTGGATGCCATCTACAGATGGTATTCGAAAA
>JAUNIO010000069.1:0-4897 GCA_030535355.1 bacterium
GCCAACGCAGCAGACGCAGCGGGCGACGCAGGTAAGGTCGCCAACGCAGCAGACGCAGCGGGCGACGCAAGTAAAGCTACCAAATTAGGCAAAGCTGCTAAAGCTGCCGGAGCGGCCAGCGCAGGTTTGAACGTCGTCTCAGGCGGTTATGAGATGATCGACGGAATCAAGGACGGCGACGCCCACAAGGTGCTGGAGGGCGCGGGCAACTTCGCCGACGGCGCGGGCGACATCGCCAGCCTGGCGGCAAAAGGCGGCAGCAAACTAGCCAAAGGGCTTGGCGTAGCTGGCGGCGTAGCTTCCACCGTAGCTGGAGGCGCTGAACTCGTTGAAGGCATCAAAGAAGGCGACGCCAAAAAGATCGCCACCGGTGCCTTAGATACCGTAGCCGGTATCTCCGCCACCATCGGCTGCTGCTGCCCTGTCGCCGCCCCTGCAGCCTTCGCCGTCTCAGCCGTTTGCTCTATCATATCCTTCGGTATTGATTTGTTCGGCTAAGAAATGAAATCATATTAGGGTAAATCATTTAGTGAGCGATCAGTTAGCCTGCGAACTAACTGTGCTCTCTAAATAAATAGCATCGCCTAAGTAAACGATAAAGCTCCCGCCGATTGAGCGGGAGCTTTTTTATACACCCATCACCCACGTAAGTATAGGATACAAAATACTATAAAATAATTTTATATAAAAATTTTTTTCTAAATAAACCTTTATCATCTTGATTTTTCCTATTCGGTCGTGATAATTAAAAGGAGTTAACAGAAGAAACGCTTTTTTTGGGAGGACAAGCACATGTCGCTTAGCATTAATAGTATCGGTTCCACCCCTTCGGTATATACTTCTCCTTCATTCAGCGCTTTTACGCCTATCAGCAGCGCTTCTCCTAATGACAGTCTCAGCATCTCCGCTTTTGGCCCCAGTGTACAGCTAGACGAAAAATCCCAAAATCTCAACGAGCTCTACAGCAAAAAAGCCACTGCCGAAGGCGAGCTCAACAATATTAAGGGTCAGGTTGACGATGCTCAGGCTCAGGTCAATGATCGCCAGGAGCAGATAACCCAAGAGCAAAAAGCCGGCGAAGCCAAAGACGAACAGCAGCAGGCTTTGGAAGAGCAGTATAACGAATGCCAAGAGTCTTATGAAAAAGACAGCCAGGCCAAAAGCCAAGCCCAGCAGGAGCTGACCTCCCTGCAGCAGCAGAGCAGTGCCAAAGACCAGGCCATCAACACCAACGCCCAGCAGACTCAGCAGGTAGCTGCCGATCTCACTTCCGCTCAGAGCGAGCTGTCATCTTTAACTCCCCCCACCCCGCCCAGCGGCGAAGACAAAGACGGCAGCGCTCAAGCCCAGTATCAGGCGGAGCTGGCTCAGTATGAGGCCAAGAAGAGCGCTTTAGAGAACAAAATCAGCTCTCTGGAATCTCAGAAGCAGAATTTAGAAAATACCGCTCAGCGCCTGCAGTCGGAAAAAGAGCAGCTGAGCCGCGAGCAGCAGACCAAAGAGCAGGAGATCAGCCAGCTCGACGCCTCAATGCAGGCCGCTCAGTCTCAAATGGATGAAATTCAGCAGCAGATGGCGGAAGCTGACGAAGATTTGCAGCAGGCTTTGGAAAGCGACGATCAGCTGCAGGAGATGCAGAAGAACCTGGAAGACGTCCAGCAGCAGCAAGCCGATAAAGAAGCAGAGCTGCAGGAGATCGAAGCCCAGATAGCCGAAGCTGAGGCCAAAAACGAAAATCTGCAGACGGCCCGCGTTGAAGAAGCCGGCGGCCAGTTCCAAAAAGCCGCTGAAGAGGCCGGATGCGATATAGCCGGTTCTGTAGCCAGCACCCAGGAAGCCGTAGCTCAAGAGCAATACGGCAAGAGCTTTGACGAGCTGACCGAAGAGGAGCAGCTGGCCATCGAAACCAAAGTTGACGGTGAAGTTACCCTCGCAGCCATGGACAAAGCCCGCCAAATGCTAGAGGACGATCCCAACAATGCCGCGGCCCAGGCTGTGCTGGAAAAGGGCCAAAAGAATTTAGAAGCCCAGGAAAATTTGGCTTTCTGCAACTTCAGCAACAATCTCGACACTCTGCCCGCCACCATGCAGGACGGAGCGACAGAAGCCATGAGCGAAGCCATGCGCCAGGCTGAAGCTGAGGGCGGCGATACCGAAGCTGCCGCTATGGCCGCGCTTACCCAATACGTAAGGGACAACGCTGACAATGGCGATTTAAACGACGACGAAAAGAATAATCTGCAAGAGCTGCTCGGCTCCGCCGACGCTTACAGCGAAACCCTGCAGACCACCAACAAAGGCCAGGAAATCGCCAATGCCGCGGCGGAGTCTTTGGAGAAGAGCGATTTAGCGCTGATGAAATCGCAAATGGCCGCCGAGCTCGGCGTATCCGCAGATGAGCTTATCGTCCTCTCCGGCAGCGGCGCTGACGACAACATAAACGTAACCGTCAACGATAACGGCAAAATCGAAGTCAATATCGACGGCGAGACCAGGACCTATACCCAGGATGAGGCCAAGTATCTGCTCATAGATGGCGGCAAAGGTAACGACCAGATCAAAGTAGCCGATAAAGTCGAGCAGAACCTGCACATTTACGGCGGCGAAGGCAACGATTTCATCTATGGCGGCGGCGGTGACGACACCATCTACGGCAGCACAGGCGAGGACATTATCACCGGCGGCAAGGGCAACGACATCGTCGATGGCGGCGAAGGCAAGGATATCCTCCAGGGCGGCAAAGGCGACGATTACATCCACGGCGGTGAAGGCGAGGATACCATTTCTGGAGGTGACGGCAGCGACATTATTGATGGCGGTGCAGATGCCGATATCATCGACGGCGGCAACGATAACGACCTGATCCACGGCGGCGAAGGCAACGACGATATTAAAGGCGGCGAAGGCAACGACACTATTTCCGGCGGCATCGGTAACGATACCATAGACGCTGGCTATGGCGATGACCGCGTTTACGGCGGCGCAGGCAACGATACCATCGACGGTAACGATGGCAAAGATTACATCGAAGGCGGCAACGGCGATGACAATATCAACGGCGGCTGGGGGATGGATACCATCGTCGGCGGTGCAGGCAAAGACGACATCAACGGCAGCTTTGGCGAGGATAATATTTACGGGGACACCAGTGTCGACAATATCAAAGACGGCATGGTAGTCAAAGACCAAATCAACAGCGGTGCGGAATACGAATTGCCCGACGAAGAAGAAGCTCAGGACGCTGTAGCCTACAACGTCGCCAAAGTTACCGATAAACTTTCCGGCAGCGTGAGCAAAGTCCGCAAAGCCCAAAGCGAGGCCAACAAGATTAAAGCTGAAAAAACCGCAGGCCACGCGGGTACAGAGGGTTCAGGCGATGCCAGCGGCAGCGCCAAGACCGAAGGCGGAGACGGCGTTAAAGCCGAAGGCGGGGACAGCAGCAGTACCAAGACGGCTGACGGCGGAGACGGCGTCAAAGCCGAAGGCGGAGATGGCAGCAGTACAAAAACAGCTGACGGCGGAGACGGCGTTAAAGCAGAAGGCGGAGATGGCAGCAGTACAAAAACAGCTGACGGCGGCAGCTCTAAAACCGAAGGCGGAGATGTCGAGTCAGCTCCCAAAAATTCCAAAGCTCCCGATGCTCTGTCCAACACGACCAAAGGTGCGACCGGTGCCTCTGAACTCATCATGGGTGCTCACCAGCTCCGCACCGGTATAGAAGAAGGAGATGTCTGGACCGGGATCAAAGGCGTAGGCAATCTCGTGGAAGGCGTAGGTGATACGACAGGCTTAATCAACAACGTGACTAAGTCCGGCGACGCTTTGAGCACTTTGGGCAAGCTGAACAATGGAACGGCGGCCTTCGGCGGCGGAGTTAACGTGCTTACCGGCTCGGCGGAATTAATCGACGGCATTAACAGAGGCGATTACGGCGACGCCTTCTCTGGAGCCGCCAACGTGGCCGACGGTGTCAAGAGCAGTTTGGACGTAGCTAAAGCCGTCAAAGGCACTTCTACAGCGGCCAAAGCTGCCGGAACCGGCACGAAAGCCCTGACGACTGCTTCCCGAGTTGCCGGCGGAGTCGGCGGTGCCTTTAACACCGTAGCCGGAGGTATAGAGATCGCTGAGGGCATTCACGACGGCGAAAAGAAACAGATCGCCACTGGCTCTCTCACAGCGGCAGCTGGTGTCGCCACTATCGTAGGCTGCGCCTGCCCCGTAGCCGCGCCCGTGGCCTTTGGCATAGCCGCCGTCTGCTCTCTGGTAGCTATCGGCATCGACATTTTCGGATAGGTTATAGCCGCTAAACTAAGCGCGTAACATAATCTAAGAGGCTCCCCAGTTGCTCAGGAGAGCCTCTTTTTTTATTTCAAATATTACACCTAATGCCGTTTTGTTAGCAATTAGCTAAGCTGCTGCTGCCCTGCGGTTTCGGCGCTGATTTTTAAGAAACATTTAACTAAATTAAGTAAAAATCTCATTAACGCATATTAATTTCCCCTCCCCTTGTCGTGATAACCACACATGAATAAACGTATTCGGAGGACAGATTATGTCGATTTCAGGAATTGGCAGTACTCATTCAGCTTCAGAAGTCTATTCTAATTACATTGCCCACAGCACCACCGGATCAACCCGCGCTGTCGATCTTAACGACAGTTCAAGTATCTCCGCATTTAAGAACAACGGCGAAGACGGAACTCTCAATATTGAAGAGCTCAACAATAAGAAGGCCCAGGCCCAGGCCGATCTCAGCGAAATGAATTCGCAAAAGAATGATATTCAGTCGCAGATCAACAACCGCACAGAAGAGATCAACAACGGCATCCAGAACGGCGAAGAGAGCAGCGCCGTCAATGCTGACTTTGAAGAAGCCAAAGCCGATTACGACGAAGCG
>JAUNIO010000069.1:4907-6457 GCA_030535355.1 bacterium
GAGTCTGATAACGAAGCCATCGAAGCCGACAACGATCTGGCAGAAGCTCAGGCCGAATTGGACGAGGCCCAGACCGAGTTTGATGAAGCTCAGGCCGAGTTTGACGAAGCCGAGGCAGCCAAAGACGCTGCCGAGCAGAAATTGGCAATGCTCGAGAGCGACAAATCCCGGAACGAAAGCCAAATCGCCATGAACCAGCAGATGCAGGCAGTCAATGCCCAAAATCTGGCCGTCAACGCTTCTAACATCGCCAGCACCCAGTCGGAAATAAGCTCTGTCGAAAGTGAATTGGCCTCCCTGCAGGAAGCGCCAAGCAATGGCCAAAACAACGGCAATTCCAATATCGCGCAAAGGCGCGCCGCTTTAGAAGCGCAGCTGAATGCCCTTCAGGCCAAATTGGCGGAGCTGGAAGCCGAGCGCGCTCAGCTGGAAGCCGAACAAGCTCAGCTGCAGGCAGAGGCCATGGCTCTTGAATCCGAAAGGAGCCAAATTGCCAGCAACATAGCCAGCACCGAGGCCGAGATTACCGAGCATACCGGCCTAATGGAAACAGCCCAGGCGACCATGGACGAGGCCCAGATTCGCATCGATGAGTCGCAAATAACTCTCGATGAAGCTCAGGCCCGCAAAGACGACGCTGAGATGCGCCGCGACACCGCGCAGACCAACATGGACGAAGCTCAGTCCCGCATGGACGAAGCCGAAGAGGCCATGATGGAACAGGACCCCGAGCTCAACGACGCTATCACCGAAGATGAAGAGCTGCTGGGGCTGCAAGAAGACTTTGAGCAGATGGAAAAGAACATCGAGCTCAAGAATCAGGAGATCGAGCAGATCAACATGCAGATCGCCGAGGCGGAAGCCAAGAACACCCGCCTCAAAGCCGCGCAGGCTGCCGAAGCCGACCAAGCTTTCGAAAAAGCCGCCGATGAAGCTGGCTGCGTAACCGCCGCTGCCGCTCCCGAGGCCAAAGACAATGTGGCCCAGCAGAAATACGGCAAGCCCTACGACGAACTGACCAAAGAAGAAAAGCTGGGCATCGATGCCGGCATTAAGGGAGAAATTACCCTTGACGTCATGGACAGAGCCCGCCAGATGCTCGAAGAGAACCCCAACAACGAAGCCGCGCAGGAAGTTTTGCGCAAAGGCCAGCAGAGCTTGGAAGCTCACGAGCAAGTTGCAGCGGCCAGCCTAAACGAGAGCCTGAACAACATGCCCGACGACATGAAGGTGGGCGCTAATTCCGCCATGGAACAGGCCAGAGCCAAAGCCCGCACCGAAGGCAACGATCCCGAACAGGCCGCTATGCAGGCCCTGTCGCAGTTCGCCGAAGAGAACGCCACCAATTCTACGCTCAACTACGAAGAGCAGGCCGCTATGATCAGCGTTGTAGGCGCAGCCGCGACTTATGTTGACGCCATGCAGCAGGCCGAAGAAGGCCAAGAAATGGTGCAGCCCTACTTCGAGGAGATGTACGGCGAAGGCGGATACGGCCAGACCGGCGCGCCTGCCAACGGACACGGCCGCGGGCATAATATGGGCGGAGCAGC
>JAUNIO010000069.1:6557-18703 GCA_030535355.1 bacterium
CCTGCCAACGGACACGGCCGCGGGCATAATATGGGCGGAGCAGCCGGAAATCCCCAGGCTGCGCCTCCACAACTCGTTCCCGCGCCTCATGCTTACGATGAAGGCGGATACGGCCAGACCGGTGCGCCTGCCAACGGACACCATATCGGCCAAGTGGGCGACAAAGCAGCCGAGACTTCCAATGCCGCTTATGAATACGCTCACGAAAGCGATGCCATTTACGGCGGCGAAGGCACTGACAAGCTTTCTCCTATGCTAGGCGGCGGTATGATGTCAACCGCCTTCTCAGTGGCCCAAATGCAGATGACCGATTATCAGAACGGCCAGAAGGTCCAGGAGCAAATCGCCTACTCCACCGTCCAGGGTTCCGAGCACTATGACGCCATCGTTAATGAATTAGCGGCCAACGGCATCGAGATCAGCACAGAAGCCGAGCAGCAGGTCGATGATATCGAAGCTTCTCAGGCTATGCTGGCTGCTGCTTCAACCGGTATGCTAGACTATGGAGCCTTAGAATCCAGCTTAGAAGAAGCCGGTGAAGGCAGTCTCTCCGCTTACATCGGCGAGAAGCTGCTGGAAGCTCACAATAATGGCACTCCGCTTAACGAAATCGACTTCGGCACCGAACTGCTCAACCCCATGTCCGCTGACAGCGTAGCCGCCGATCAGTCTCAGCCCCGCGGCGGCGGCATCTCGAGTGCCTTCAGCGTCGGCAGAATGCAGATGATCGACTACCAGAACTCTCAGGGCTTGGTGGAAGCCGCTCAGCGCGGTCTCATCGACATGGATACCCTCAATGCGGTGGCTCAGGAAGCTCCCGGCTTAACTGGAGAAGCTATGGCCTATATCGCCGAAGTCGAAGCCAACGGCGGAGATTACGAGGCCTACACCTTTGAGCAGTATCGCGCCGATCAGAGCACGGCAAGCGCCATGAACGAACAGTATGCGGAATTGGCCGCCAGAGAGATGCGCGCTATGTTCGGCGATGACAGCAAAGTTAACAAGCAGACTCTGCTGGAAGCGGCCGAGCAACACCGTCAGAATTTCGCTACAGCCCACTCCATCTACAGCAATAACTTCACCACGGCTGAAGCCTATGACGCAGCTGTGGAAGATTTGGCCGCTCAGGGCGTGGAAATTACTACCGGCGAAGATCAGCAAGAGGAGGATATGCTGACCAGCAACGCCATCATGGCCGCAGCTGCTTCGGGCATACTCGATTACGACGCTCTGGCTGAGAACATGGAGAACATTGAAGATGGCAGCATGGCTGCCTATTTGGCCAACACTCTGCTGGACGCTCACAATAACGGAGTGCCTTTTGAAGAGATCGACTTCGGCGTGGAGTTCCCCAGCCCCATGGAACAGTACAATGCCAAAGAAGGCAATCAGCCCTTGCCCGGTGGCGGCGGCGTAATGTCAACCGCCTTCTCTGTGGCCCAAATCCAGATGGTCGATTACCAGTCCTGCCAGAGCTTACAGCAGGTAGCCCAGATGGGTATCTTCGATTCGGAAGCCCTTAACGAAGTTGTCGGCACTCTCCCCGAAGGCACTTCTAATATGACCAACGTCTGGCTGCAGTACATGGCCGATGTGAGCAACAATGGCGGCGAATTCAGCGCTGAATCCTTTGAGAAGTTCCAGCAGGCGCGTCTAGAGTCTCAAGATGCCAGCGCTTCGGATAAGATGCCTGGCGGAATGGGCCACGATAACATCAGTACGCCTATGCTCTCCGTTTCCTTCTCGGTCGCCCAGATGCAGATGACCGATTACCAGAACGCTCAAGCCGTCCAGGAGCAGATCGCTAATTCCAATATTAAGGACATGGACGATTACGGTTCCATCGTCGCCGAGTTGCAGGCCAACGGTATCGAGATTGACGTCCCCGAAGAGCAGCAAGCCGAAGACCTGGCTTCTACCCAGGCCATGATGGCTGCGGCCTCCACAGGCGTTTTGGATTACGACGCTTTAGCGGCCAGTTTAGAGGAAGCCGGAGAGGGCAGCCTATCCGCTTATGTCGGTGAAAAGCTCATCGCCGCTCACGGCGCGGGCATGTCGGTTCAGGACATCGAGTTCGACTCCGATCTCATCCGTCCCAACAGACCTAACTTCGAGATGCCCGAAGGCACTTCCGGCAGCGGTATGACAACCGCTTTCGCGGTCGCTCAAATGCAGATGACCGATTACCAGAATTCCCAGGGCTTACTGCAGGCCGCTCAGCAGGGTCTCATCGATCAGAACGCTCTGAGCATTGTCGTCGAACAGAACGCCCAAAGCAACGCCCAAAACATCACCGCTCAGATGATGAATTACATCGCCAGCGCGGCGGCTGAGGGTGCTGAGGTTGATATGCAGGGCTTCGAGACTTTCACCCAGGAGTATAGCGGCAAGATTCAGGACAGCAATGCAGCTCAAGAGGCCCCCACCCAACAGGGCGGTGAGGGCAACGACACGCAGGTGCCCATGAGTTCCATGATGTCTGTGTCCTATTCGGTCGCCCAAATGCAGATGGTCGATTACCAAAACGCCAACGCCATCCAAGAGCAGATCGCTCATGCCGCTATTGACAATCTGGACGAGTATAGCGAAGTTGTGAAAGATTTGCAGGCCAACGGTGTGCAGCTCGCCTCCCTCGACGATACCGATGTTGAGACCCTAGCGAAAGATATGGAAACGACCCAGGCTATGCTGGCTGCCGCTTCTATGGACATGTTGGATTATGACGCCTTAGCCGCCAGTCTGGACGAAGCCGGTGAAGGCAGTCTCGCCAGCCATGTCGCTACCAAGCTATTGGAGGCTCACGAAAATGGTACTCCGCTGAACGACATCGACTTTGGCACTGAACTGTTAAGCCCCATGTCTGCAGACAGCGTGGCCGTTGATCCTGCCAACAAGTTCGGCGGCATGACCAATATGCTGGCCATCCAGAGAATGCAGATGGTTGACTACCAGAATTCGCAGAGCCTGATCCAAGCCGCTGAGCACGGTTACCTCGACATGGGAGCTGTCAGCGAAGCTGCAGAGACTGGCAATCTTCAGGGAATATCCGGTGACGTCGTAAACTATATCGCCGCTGCCAACGCCAACGGCCAGGAAGTCTCTACTGAAGGTTACACCGTTTATCGCCATGAGCAAGAGCACGCAAAAATGCAAGAGAAGCTCATGGAGATCATGTTCAAAGACCAGATCGAGGTCAAAGGCGGCAAGGGCGATGATACCATCAAACTGCCCAACCTAGAGATTTCCAAGCAAGTCCAAGATATGATCGCAGCTGATATGCAGAATGTCAGCGCTATTCAGGACCAAATCAATAAGGCCAACATCAAAGACCTGGACGATTACTCAGCTGTCGTAGCCGATTTGCAGGCTAACGGCGTGAACATCAGCACCGATGAAGAGCACATGGCCGATGACCTGGCCTCCACTCAGGCCATGCTGGCTGCGGCTTCCACGGGTATTTTGGACTACGACGCCTTAGCCGCCAGTCTGGAAGAAGGCGCTGAGGGCAGCCTGTCTGCCTACATCGGTGAGAAGCTCATCGCTGCTCACGATGCCGGTATGTCCATTCGCGACATCGAATTCGACTCCGATCGCATCAACTTCACCAAACCCGCTTACGATATGCCCAAACCTACAAACGGAGCGGGAGCGGGAATGGGTACAGCCTTCTCAGTAGCCCAGCAGGGTCTCATCAATCAGAACGCCCTCAACATCATGATTGAGCAGAGCGCCCAGAACAGCGGAACCATGACCGCCCGGGCTATGGAGTACATCTCCTATGCGGCTGCTGAAGGAGTCGAAGTTAACACTCAAGGCTTCGAGACCTTCACCCAAGAATATACGGGCAAGATTCAGGACAACAATGAAGCTCAAGAGGCCCCAACCCAGCAAGGCGGTGAGGGCAACGACACGCAGGTGCCCATGAGTTCCATGATGTCTGTGTCCTATTCGGTCGCCCAAATGCAGATGGTCGATTACCAAAACGCCAACGCCATCCAAGAGCAGATCGCTCATGCCGCTATTGACAATCTGGACGAGTATAGCGAAGTTGTGAAAGATTTGCAGGCCAACGGTGTGCAGCTCGCCTCCCTCGACGATACCGATGTTGAGACCCTAGCGAAAGATATGGAAACGACCCAGGCTATGCTGGCTGCCGCTTCTATGGACATGTTGGATTATGACGCCTTAGCCGCCAGTCTGGACGAAGCCGGTGAAGGCAGTCTCGCCAGCCATGTCGCTACCAAGCTATTGGAGGCTCACGAAAATGGTACTCCGCTGAACGACATCGACTTTGGCACTGAACTGTTAAGCCCCATGTCTGCAGACAGCGTGGCCGTTGATCCTGCCAACAAGTTCGGCGGCATGACCAATATGCTGGCCATCCAGAGAATGCAGATGGTTGACTACCAGAATTCGCAGAGTCTGATCCAAGCTGCTGAGCACGGCTTCCTCGACATGGATGCCGTCAGTGAAGCTGCAGAAACAGGCAATCTTAGGGGTATATCCGGCGAAGTCGTAGGCTATATCGCCGATGCCAACGCCAACGGCCAGGAAGTCTCTACCGAAGGCTACACCGTTTATCACCATGAGCAAGAGCACGCGAAAATGCGCGAGAAGATCATGGAAGGCATGTTCAAAGACCACATCGAGGTTAGAGGCGGCAAGGGTGATGACACCATCATTCAGGCTGGCGGAGAGGGCGACGACACGCTCCGTCCGATCCCCGGCAAAGGTAATGACACCATCATTCAGGCTGGCGGAGAGGGCGACGACACGCTCCGTCCGTTCCCTGGCAAAGGTAATGACATCAACATTCAGGCTGGCGGAGAGGGCGACGACACGCTCCGTCCGTTCCCCGGCAAAGGTGACGACACCATCGTTCAGGATGGCGGAATAGGCATCGACAACCTCCTCAGCAAGTACGGCCAAGACGCCAACACACTTCCCGCTGGAACTGACCAGTTGGTCTACATCGGCGGCGAGATTGCCACTGTTGTCAAAAATGCTGACAACAACTAGGCTCTGACAAAGCTAGCTTACAGTTAGCTAACTTCTAAATTAGCCCTGACATCAAGAAATTTGCTGTCAGGGCTAATATTATATCAACATATATCTAAGCAAAGTATAGTATATACAAAAAAAATTACCACAATGCCCACTGCGACGCATCAATTATACGAAAGGCGGCAAATGTATGTCCGATCCTAGCCAGCCCGAGCAAACTAACGGCTATCAAAACCCTTTTCCCCAATCTACTCCAAGGCCATTTGGGACCAAGCCGCCGTCATCTCAGCCTACCATGCTGCGGCCCGCCTCAAGTCAAGCGCCTTCTTCAGCCCCCAGCGAAACCAAAGTAAATTTAACCAAGCAGCCCCAGCCTAAACCAAAAACCAACTTTCACCCCTTGCACGAAAAAGGCGCTCAGCTCCCCCTGCACCAGCAGGCCGGAGCCTCTGTGCGCCTGCCCGCGCTGTTGGAAGACATAGCCAAGGGAGTCTATTCCTATTACATTCCTACCGGTTTCAGCAATCTCGATGAAAAACTGGCTGGAGGATTGCGCACGGGTTTATACCTCCTAGGCGGCGCGTCCAGCTGCGGCAAAACAGCCTTGGCCATGAGCATAGCCGATCATATAGCCTCTCAGGAACAGGACGTCTTATTTATATCGCTTGAAATGTCCGCAGCTGAACTGATGCTGCGCAGTCTCAGCCGCATAGTCGCCCAGCAGAACAACGGCACAGGCTTCACTTATATAGACCTCTTAAACGACGCCGCTATCCAAGAGACGCGTACCCAAAACGCCATCAGTTACTATGAACAGTGCATCGCGCCGCATCTGCATTTTTTTGAGGGCAGTGGCGATTTTGGGACTCAGCGCATACGGGAACTGACCGAACGCCATATCCATTTAACCGAACGCATTCCCGTCGTCATTGTGGATTGTTTACAGGCTCTAGCTTCCAATGAAATACTGGGCGCTGATAAAAGTGTCGCCAATAGGGTAATCGTAGATCTAAAACGCCTATCCCGCGATTACCATACGACGGTATTCTGCATTTCCAGCTTAAACAGCAGCTATCATCGCGAAGAGGTAACGATAGAAGCCTTTAACGAGGCAGGGCATATCGAAAACTCCTGCGACGCCATCTTTGCGCTGCAGCTCGAAGGCCAGGGTCAGGTAAACTTCGACGTGCAAAGCGCCCTGGCAGCTACGCCTAGAAAAATGCAGCTGGTGTGCCTGAAATACCGCCAGGGCCCTCAGGGCTGGCGCCTGCCCCTGCGCTACTACCCCGCTGTAAACTTATACACGGATATGATGAACGACATACCCGCTATTTCCAAAACAAATCCTTTGCATAAAGCGGTTAGAGCTAAACTAAGCCCGAACTTGCTGCCTTCGGCTTTTGCTTCATTATTCAACGAATAAATAAATAATTCAATTAATCTATTTTACTTCACCAGCTGCAAAGCTCGGCTGACCTTTTGCAGCTCCTCGCGAATGGCAATATGCTGAGGGCACACTTCCTCGCACTGCCCGCAGCCGATACATTCATTAGCCCGCTTTTTACCGTGCATACCCACCAGCCAATTCTCCTGCTGAGTAGCTGCGGCTAAATCGCTGTACAGCGTATAATAATTCAACGCGGTAAAGGAACCGGATATGCCTATTTCATTGGGGCAGACTTTGGCGCAGTAATTGCAGGAAGTGCAGGGTATAATCGGATACTTTTGAATGACTTCCTGAGCTGAGCGCAATACGCTGCGCTGCTCATCAGTAAGGGCAGTAAAATCCTGCATATACGAAATATTATCCCGCATCTGCTCCACGCTGCTCATACCCGAAAGCACCACCAGCACGCCTTCCAAATCGGCCGCGAAGCGCACCGCCCAAGAAGCTACAGAAGCCTGAGGATCCGCCTGTTTTAACAAACAGGCCGCCTCCTCGGGAGGAGTAGCCAGCATGCCGCCTTTGATCGGTTCCATAACGATAACCGGCTTGCCATGGGCCCGCGCCACCTCGTAGCAGCGGCGGGACTGAATAGCCGGTGCCTCCCAGTCGGCATAATTGATCTGCAGCTGCACAAATTCAGCTTCGGGATGAGCGCATAAAATCTCTTCCAGTTCTTCTGGAGTGGCATGGAAGGAAAAGCCTAAATGTTTGATCAGCCCCTGAGATTTCTTTTCTAAAGCCCAATTCCACAAATCGAAATCGTCAAAGACCCGCGTGCGGTTTTCGCCGAGGTTGTGCAGCAGATAAAAATCAAAATAACCCGCTCCGCTCTGCTTCAGCGAAGTCTCAAACTGGGCGTGGGCATCTTCTTTGCATTCGCAATTTATCCAGGCGGCATTTTTGGTGGCCAGCTGAAAGCGTTCCCGCGGATAGCGCTCTACCAAAGCCTGGCGGATCGCGTCTTCACTGCCCGGGTACGCCCAGGCCGTGTCGAAATAGGTAAATCCCGCCTCCAGGAACATATCGACCATGGTTTTAACCTGCTCAATGTCAATATGTTCACCCTGTTTCGGCAAACGCATAAGGCCAAAGCCCAATTTTTTAATATTCTTCCCCAACGAATCCATATCGCTACTCACTTTCAGCTCGTTTTCAGTTAACTTTTTCTGTTATTAAATGGAAAATGACTTAAAAAACTGCTGCGCGTATTGATCATTACCCTGCCCTGGCATAGAGCAGACCGACATGGTAATGACTTTATCGTTGACCACGCGGATCATGTAGTTCCATTCGCTGTCTCCAGTGATCATATCGAACATACAGCCAGGGCTTCTCTGATTGTCAATGCGGCGTTTATGTGTCGGCTGGGCACCTACAGCTTTAGCGCGGGCATTCATCAGCGAAAACAGCAGATTATCCATATTGCTGCCAGACACTTGGCCGCAGTGCTGCATTTCAATGGCAAACATGTGCATCGGCTCGGAAGAATCGGAGTCCCAGTGCGTAGCAGCCGTACCCTGATCGGAAACGTCACGGCTGCGGGGATGGCCCGGCATCATGGCGCTGAAGACCCCAGGCGCACCCACGCGCTGCCAGCCGGGAATAGCAGCGTTATACTGAGCAGGCTGTCCCTGAGAATCGGCCTGATTATACTGCGGACTGGATTGATTCGGATGGGCATACTGCTGATTGCTGCGCCCCTGATTGCCGTAATGGGGCTGCTGTCTCTGCTGACCATACTGCGCCGGGGAAGCCCCCCCAGGAGAAGCACCGCCGGGAAAATCACCGGGGAGCCCGACTTGCGCCTCGGAGACCGTGCCGGACAGTCCCACCATTATCAATCCTAATACCAGCCCACGCCAATTCATACCGTTACCTTCCTTACCAAAGAACTTTACCAAAAAACTTTACAGATCAGATCGCTTTACCAGAGAACTTATCTGAACATAATTTTCTGTACCGCCATAATACTCCTTTATACCCTGCCGGCACAATGTCATTTAGTTAAGGCTTGAGGACATTATAAATACTGCACACACAATTATCGCCACGTTCATGTTTGCGTACAAGTTAGTATATCACACACGCTAAACCTCGATTTCCCAACAGTCTTGGGCATCCCTCTGTCGCAGCCGCGACTTCTCCACCTCTCATCATTTAGGGGGAGTCAGACAGTTCGCAAGTTAGCTAATCGCTAACTAAACGGCATGAATGCCAAGGGGGATTAATCTCAGCTCTGCGAAAAGAAAAAATCATGCCCCCCCAAAAGACCAAAAAGAAAACAGCAACTAAATCCCAGCGCTGCCCTGCCGCCTCCAATACGTCAGCTATTTCGGTTGCGCCGGATAATTCACCGACGAATTCACCAGCGGCTTCAGCAGTATCTTCGCTAAAATGGCCATTTCTCATCACGGCTCTGCTTTTAGCTGCAGCTATTCTGGCGGGATTATACAGTTATCCCCGGCATCCGCTTTATCAGGGTGACATCACCAAACTCGGCGGCGGTTACGATTACTTTTATTATTACGCGACCGTCCACGCGCTCCAAGACAAACTCGCCAACATTTACGCACCCGCGGAAATGCAGGAATACAGCCGGCAGCTCAGCGGCGAGCGCCAGTGGTCTGTCAGCGACAACCATCTGCCGCCCTTTTATATTCTCTATCTGCCTTTATCTAAGCGTTCTTTCAGCCAGGGATATTACATCCATCTCTGGGCTAACCTCAATATTATCTGGCTGGCCGTTTTGGCCCTCAGCTTATCCCTGCTGCCTTCGCGCCGCCAAGCATATTTATTTTTGCTTTTGTTTATGGGGGCTACAGTCACCCTCGGCCCTGCCGTTGATAACATCTACCTCGGCCAGATCGGCTTTGCTTTTGCCGGACTGCTGGCGCTCATCTTTATTTTTGACCGCATAAATTACGGGGCCCCAGCGGGAATATGCTTAGCCCTGGCCATTCTCTGCAAAATGTATCCCGCTCTGCTGCTAGTCTATTTTGCCCTAAAACACCGCTGGCAAACTCTCAAATGGACGGCATACACCCTGTTAGCTATGGGCTTAGCCGCCGGGCTGCAATGGGGGTTTTCCCGCTATTCGGATTACTGGCAATATCTCAGCCAGACCATGAATTACGACAGCACTGTGGGCAACCAAGCCCTGATCGGAGTTATTGCCAATGCCTGCCCCTATCTGTCTCCAGCTGAACTGAAAATAGTGCATTTCTGCCTTATGGCCCTGGCTCTGAGCGGACTAAGCTGGTTCTCTTGGAATTTGCCGCGCCGCCCTGCCCATGCCTCCTCAGGGCTGTTAGAATTCTCCGTTTGGGTTACGGCAGCTACCATCGTATCCCCTATATCCTGGAGCCATCACCACATCTTCCTCATTCTGCCCCTGTTGGCTTTTTTGGGAATAGCCTGCAGTCCCGCTTCCATCTCCATCTCCAGCTCCTCTGCAGATCAGCCTGCGCCTGAACCGTCTGCCGCCACAGCTGAGGCCGCCACACCTCCAGCCGCACCGGATAGCAGCGAATTCGCCGCCAAGCGCAGCCCAGCCGCCTCAGCAAACGCTGCTCTCACCCCTAACCCTATCAAAGCAAACTGGAACGCCCCGATAGAGATCACTTCTCGAAAACGCGGATTGGCCATAGCTGGCATAACGCTTATAGTTCTGCTCTGGTGCTTCGAAGGCGAGACAGTTACCAATATGGGGGTAAAAGCCCTCCACTATCAATTTTGCGCTTACCATCTAGGGGGAATATCGCTGTTAGCTATTCTCGCTGCCGAGATCGCCGCGCTAAAGCAGCTCTAAATATAGAAGCCCTTACCAGATAAAATTAGCCGTCAAACCAGGGTAGTTTTACGGCCAATTTTATTTTAGGCTAATTACTCAAACACCGATGTCATTTAGTTAAGGCTCAATGTCGTTAACTTAAGGCTCAATGACATTGAAAATATTAATCCATATGCAAATATTGCCGCATTGATGCCCGGGTACAAGTTAGCGAATCGCCAGCTAGCTGCATTAGTACTGTTTCTGGCCATCCAAAATCAGCATCTTATCGGCATTCGGCAAAATTTGCGGTTCCACCACCGTCTTCTGCCAGTCCGCCGGTTCCACAGACTCAAAGGAAATGCTGATCGCCTCAGGAGCACAGCCCCAATACTTTAAAAATACGGCATTGATCTCTTCAGCGACCTTTTGCTTGACAGCCTCATCTTTGGGATAAGCTTTAACCGCGATATAAGGCATAATTCCCACTCCTTCTAACACCAATGCCGTTAACTTAAGGCGCAACGGCATTGGAAATGTTTACTCATATACAATTATCGACAAGTTCATACACGCGCACTAGCGAGCATATGACACACGCTAAACCTCGATTTCCCAACAGTCGTGGGCACAGAAAGAACATTAATCAGGCACAGCTGAAACTTAGTGCACAACGTTTAGGCCCTGCCTAATTTCATAACGCTCCTGAGCATACGCTATCAGGCGATCCAACAGCTCCGAATAAGATACGCCAGCTCCTGCCCAAAGGCGGTTAAACATGGAGATAACCGTAAATCCCGGCAGCGTATTGACCTCGTTGAGCCACAAACGCCCATCAGCGCCCAGCAGAAAATCGACACGCCCCATACCGTTAAGGTCTAAAGCCCTCCAGGCCCGCTTGGCAAAGTCTACGATCATGGCGGTCATTCCCTTGGGCAAATCAGCAGGAATGTGCATCACTGGGTCATCTCCGCTCAGGTACTTGGCTTCATAATCGTAAAACTCCCGATCATAGCAAATCTGCCCAGGCACAGAGCACTGGGGTTCATCGTTGCCGATCACCCCGATTTCGATTTCGCGCGGGCTTTCTATAGCTTCCTCGATGAGTATCTTACGGTCGTACTGCGCCGCGGTATTCATCGCTTCAACAAATTCCATAAAATTATGGGCCTTGGTAATACCCACGCTAGAGCCGGCATTAGCGGGTTTGACGAAGCGCGGCCAGCGCAGGCCCTTTTCTTTGCAGCGCACAAAAATAGCTTCGGGATCGCTCTGCCACTCGGTACGCAAAGCGGACACATAAGGCGTTACGGGAATTCCGTTGCAGGCCCACACGTCTTTAGCCAGCACTTTGTCCATACCCAGGGCCGACCCCACGACGCCAGCGCCGACATAGGGAATATTCAGCATTTCGCACAGCCCCTGGATGGTACCGTCTTCCCCGAATGTACCGTGCAAAACGGGAAATATCATATCTATATGCAGGCTTTGCATAGTTTCTCCCATCCGCACTCTCAGAGCTTCCTCACCAGCGCCAGGAGTGAACCACACGCCGCACTCCAGCTCCGGGACCTGTTCGCACTGCAGCGCCGACAGCGAATCTTCAGGAGAGAGCCAGACGCCTTTGCGGCTTATGGCCATGGGAATTATCTCGTATTTGTCGCGGTTCAGCCCGCCGATAACCGAACGGGCCGAACGGATGCTGACTTCATGCTCGGCAGAGCGCCCACCGAACAAAACTGCTAATTTCATTTTCTTATCCTTTGACATAACGGCGCGGGGTTCTCTTTGCAGAGCGTATAAACCTTTTTCTAGCACAGCTTATCCAGTCTTTTTCGCGGCCTGCAAATATGCCGCACCTAACGCCCAATGTCATTTAGTTAAGACTCAATGTCGTTAACTTAAGGCTCAATGACATTGGAAATG